>JAFGWO010000239.1 GCA_016937135.1 Pseudomonadota bacterium | reverse complement strand
GAAGGCCCCGGCCATTCTCGACCCCCTTCAGAGGGTTCGTGCCCGCCCGGGGATTTTTCTTTGCGGGCAACTGGCCGGTGTGGAGGGTTATGCGGAATCGGCGGCCAGCGGGCTGATGACGGGACGATATGTATCCATGATCCTCAGCGGCGTCTGCCCGCAGCCTCCCCCCCCAACCACCATGACCGGGGCCATCCTTGGAAAGCTGTCGCAGACAGGGCCGGGGCCCTTCCAGCCGGTGAATGCACAGTTCGGCCTTCTGCCCCCCGCCGAGGATGCCGGCCTGCGAAAGGAAAAGAAAAGGGCTGCCCTTGCCCAAAGAGCTGTGAGGGACATGAGGGCCTATCTGGACTTATTTCCCTAAAAGCAATATCATTTTGCTTTTGGGAGATTAAGGAAATCCTTATGCAGGAAATAAAGAACCCGAAGGCGGAATCCGGACCTCCCCTTCAGGCACTGGAAGCCTTCCTGAAAGATCTCGAAACGATCCGGGGGGCTTCGGCTCATACAGTAAGCGCCTACAGAAGGGATCTGATCGAATTCACCGGCCACCTGGAATCCAGGAGCCTGCCGGTGGACCATGCCGACTCGGTAAGATCCTTTCTCGGACACCTTTTCCGCAGGGGACTCGCTCGAACAACGATGTCGCGGAAAATCGCCGCCGTGCGGGCTTTTTATCGCTTTTCACTGCGCAGGGGCTATCTGACGGCGGATCCAAGCGAAGGAATCCCCGCGCCAAAAACCCCCCGCCCCAACCCCAGGTTTCTCAACCTCGAGGAAGTCACCGCCCTTCTGGATTCTCCAACGGGGAAACGGGTCATCGACCTTCGGGATCTCGCCATGTGGGAGTTGTTTTATTCCAGCGGGCTCCGGGTGAGCGAACTGGCAGCCATGGATGTTGCAAACTGGGAGGCCGAAGGTGGTCTGCTCCGGGTTCGGGGCAAAGGGAACAAGACCCGGCTGGTCCCCCTCGGCGAAAAAGCCTCCCGCAGGTTGAAAACCTACATGGAAGCTTCCGGCCGCTGGCCCGCCGGAAAGGACTATCAACCCGTTTTCCTTAACCGGCGCGGACAGCGGCTAAGCGTAAGGGGGATTCAGAAGCGCCTGGAAAAAAGGCTCCTCGAATGCGGCCTGGATACGAAGATCAGTCCCCATGTATTGAGGCACACCTTCGCGACCCATCTACTCGAGAGCGGAGCGGATTTAAGAGCCATCCAGGAAATGCTGGGCCATGAAAGCCTCCAGACCACGCAGCGCTACACCCATGTGACCATGGAACGTCTGCTCGAGGTCTATGACCGTTCCCACCCCCGTTCGGGGAAAAAAGGAGAGGATCGATGAGAGGGACAACGGTGCTGGCGGTGAGGCGCGGGGGCAGGATCGCCATGGGAGGCGACGGCCAGGTGACCGTCGGGGAAACGGTCATCAAGCACACGGCGAAAAAGGTCCGGACCCTCTACCAGGGGCGGATCCTGGCGGGCTTCGCGGGATCTACGGCCGACGCCTTCACCCTTTTCGAGAGGTTCGAAAAAAAACTGGAGCAATACAGCGGCAATCTGTCCCGCTCCGCGGTGGAACTCGCCAAGGACTGGAGGACAGACCGGGTCCTGAGACGGTTAGAGGCCCTTATGACGGTGGCAGACAAGGAAGGGATGTTCCTCATTTCCGGGACGGGAGATGTGCTGGAGCCGGAAAATGACGTCCTTGCCATCGGAAGCGGAGGCCCTTACGCACGCGCCGCCGCGGAAGCCCTGTTGGCTCACACCGAAATGGCCGCGGCGGATATCGTTCGGGAGGCCCTGACCATAGCTTCCCGGATCTGCGTTTACACGAACGACAAACTTCACATTGAGGAGCTGGGATAATTCGCCCTTTTTGACGGCCCGGCTTCTTTTTGTGTCAAAGGCTCAAGGTTGATGGTTTTTTAGGAATCCGCCCGGGCGCCCCGCGCGGGTCGTCCGGGTCCAGGACGGCACGGTAAACCGTGGATCCATGAGGAAAGGGAAAACCACAATTTTCCCTTTCCGTGGAGCTATACCCCATTCGGGGGGAAAGGACATCAGGAACCTCATCCATGACCCAGCAGAATTTCACACCCCGGGAAATCGTCGACAGCCTCGACAGATTCATCATCGGGCAGGACCAGGCGAAGCGCTGTGTCGCCATCGCCCTTCGAAACCGATGGCGCAGGCAGCAGGTGCCGGAAGATTTAAGGGACGAGATCGCCCCGAAAAACATCATCATGATGGGCCCCACCGGGGTTGGAAAAACCGAGATCGCCAGGAGACTGGCGGCCCTGGCCAACTCCCCTTTTCACAAGGTCGAGGCCACGAAATTCACGGAGGTCGGATATGTCGGACGGGACGTGGAATCCATGATCCGGGACCTCCTCGAACTCGCCATCAAGATGGTTAAGGAAGAGAGAATGGTCTTCGTCATGGAAAAGGCAGGCATCCGCGCTGAAGAGCGCCTTCTCGACCTGCTGCTCCCCGGAAGAGTTCCCGCCACGGTCCCCGAGGGGCAACCGGAAAGCCCCGGGGCGGAAACACGGGAAAAGCTCCGTCGCCTTCTCCGCAGCGGGGGCCTCGACAAGCGGGAGGTGGAAATCCAGGTCAGGGAACACGCCTCCTCTTTCGTTGAAATTTTCAGCGGACACGGCGCCGAAGGAATGGACATCAACCTGAAGGACATGATGGGCGGTCTCTTCCCCGGAAGGAAAAAAACCAAAAAAGTCGAGGTCCCCGAAGCCCTGGAGATCCTCACCCAGGAGGAGGCCGACCGCCTCGTGGACATGGACACCGTGACCTCCGATGCCATCCACCGCGTCGAGCAGAACGGGATCATCTTCCTTGACGAAATCGACAAGATAGCCGGGCGCTCCTCGACCCAGGGCCCGGATGTGTCCCGGGAGGGGGTCCAGAGGGACCTGCTCCCCATCATCGAGGGAACAACGGTGACGACAAAGCACGGGATGATCAAGACAGACCACGTCCTCTTTATCGCCGCCGGCGCCTTCCATGCGGCCAAACCTTCGGATCTGCTCCCCGAACTCCAGGGACGGTTTCCCATCCGGGTCGAGCTGGAACCGCTGACGAGGGAGGATTTCGTGCGCATCCTGACGGAACCTGAAAACGCCCTGATCAAACAGTACACCGAACTCCTTCAGACTGAGAACCTGACCCTGTCCTTTACCGGGGACGCCATCCAGACCATCGCCTCCATGGCGGAGGAGGTGAACTCAAAGACGGAGAACATCGGGGCCCGGCGGCTGCACACCATCATGGAAAGGCTCCTGGAAGACATCTCCTTCTCCGCCCCGGATTTGACGGAAAAAAATATCGTCATCGACGCAAAAAGGGTTCGGGACAGGCTATCCTCCATTGTCGGAAACGAGGACCTGAGCCGGTATATCCTTTAGGGGCAAAGATACAGGGGGTTGATGCGATGAAACGGGCCGTCATCATCGAAAGTGAAAACCTGCAGCGGCAAGCCCTCCGAACGATCCTTCTCAACGAAGGCCTCCAGGTGGAGGAAGCGGCCGACGGGCAGAAGGGCATCGTCGCGATCCGGGATAAGCCGGATATCGCCATGATTTTTCTGGCCAACGACCTTCCGGGCCTTTCGGGAATCGACACCCTCATCGCCATAAGAAAGTTTCAGCCCAAGGTGCCGGTCATCATGCTTCTGGCGGGGGAAGACCGGAAAACGTCCCAGCTTGCCCTGAGCCGCGGGGCCGCCTGGTTTCTGCGAAAGCCTGTCCAGGTGGAACACGTCCTCGTGGTCCTGCGCCACATCACGGAAAACCTGCGGCTGCAGTCAACAATCGACCACCAGGTGGAGAGGCTCAAGCTTCTGGAGGAGCGGGTCGGGGAGATGGCACGGATGGAGGCGGAGGACCTTCCGGCGCACGAGATCATCCGGGAGAGCGAGCTCCTGTCAAAATCCATCGATATCATCGCCAGCGTCCTGGATGCCAAGAAAGTCTCCCTGATGCTTCTGAGCCACGACCGGAAAGACCTGGTCATGGCCAAATCCAACTGGATCCTCCCCAGCAGGATTCCCCACATACGGCATCCGGTCTCCAAGGGAGTCTCCGGCCGGGTCGCGAGGGAAGGGAAACCAATGCTGGTCAAGGATATCACCAGACACGAAAAGGCCAGCACCAACGAGTACACCCTGCAGTATGAATCCCCCTCTTTCATCGTGTCCCCCATAAAGCTGGGGGAGAGGGTCATCGGGGTCATCACCGTCAACGACAAGCAGGACAAGACGCCTTTCACCGAAAATGACCTGGCCATGCTCAACACCTTCAGCCACCAGATGTCCATGAGCGTCGCGAACATCTGCAATATGAGAAAAACCGAGCGGGAAAAACTCAAGCTCCAGTTCATCAACGGGATCGTCCAGAGCCTCGTCAGCAGCATGGATCCTGTGGAGATCTACTCAGCCCTCCTCGGAAACATCATGACCGGCCTGAGGGCCACGGCCGGCATGCTGGCATTCTCGGATCCGAAGGGGACCGAGCTCCTCGTGGAACACGTTGAGCCGGATTCCGTCCGGCCTCCCCCCTCCCCCTTTCCGCTGGGCAGCGGCATCCTGGCCTCCGTTTTCAAGGGGAAAAAAGTGATCATTGTAAACGATGTCCCGGAAAATCCGGAGGTCGATCGGGGGTCCGATCTCCTTCCTGGCATTGAGGTGACCAACATGGCCGTCATCCCGGTCCGATCGGACGGGAAGATCCTGGGCGTCATCGCCATTTATAATAAGGAAATTGGCATGGACTTCGATGGATGGGACAAGGAGATCCTCGAGGCCGTAGCCCCCCAGGCGTCCATGGCAACCAAGCAGGCCTGGCTCTATCAGAATCTCGTGAAAAGCATCGATGATGTTGTCGACACCAACAGGAAGCTCGAGGAAGCCAACAAGGAAATCCGGGACCGGATCCGGGAACTCGACAGGCTCAAGAAAAAGGCATCCCAATGAAGGAAATCATAAAAAAGGCTGATATTCTCCTGGAGGCCCTTCCTTACATCAGAAAATTCAGGGCGAAAACCGTCGTGATCAAGTACGGAGGCAACGCCATGGTGACGGCTACCCTCCAATCCAACTTTGCCCGCGACGTCACTCTTCTAAGATACATCGGGATCAAACCGGTCATAGTCCATGGGGGAGGCCCCCAGATCGGCCAGACCCTGGCCAGGATGGGAAAGGAAACCCGGTTCGTCCGGGGCCAAAGGGTGACCGACGACGAAACCATGGACATCGTGGAAATGGTCCTGGGAGGCAAGGTCAACAAAGACATCGTCGGGCTCATCCAGAAACACGGAGGAAGGGCCGTCGGCCTCACAGGAAAGGACGGAGGCCTTTTCACCGCGGAGAAGATCTACCTGGAGGAAGCGCATGCGGGGGAGGGCCCGCCGGAGATTATCGACCCGGGCAGGGTGGGCAAGGTCACGGCCGTCAATCCGGAGATCATCCAGCGCATGGATGAAGGCCATTTCATTCCCGTCATCGCCCCCATCGGCGTGGACGGTGAGGGCAAAACCTACAACATCAACGCGGATTCGGTGGCGGGGAGCCTCGCGGCCGCCCTGAAGGCCGAAAAGCTGCTCCTCATGACAGATGTCCCGGGAATCACGGACGAAAACGGGAAGCTCATCTCCTCCCTCGACAGGGAAATGCTCATGGAAATGGTCGCTTCGGGAACTATCCACGGAGGAATGATCCCCAAGATCGAAGCGGCTGTCGCCGCCCTTTTCGGGGGCGTTTCCAAGGTCCACATCATTGACGGTCGGGTCGAGCACGCAGTCCTCCTCGAAATTTTCACCCAGACCGGAATAGGAACGGAGATCCTGCCTTGAACGGGAACAAGACAAGGGAATCAACGGAAAGGGCCGCCGGCACCCTTTTCCCCAATTACCGGCAGTTCCCAGTGGTCTTTGCCAGGGGAAAGGGGACCCGTCTTTGGGATACCGACGGCCGGGAGTATACGGACTTTGTGGCGGGGATCGCCACATGCAACCTTGGCCATTGCCACCCCGAGGTGACCAAAGCGATCTGCGAACAGGCGGAACGCCTTGTCCACGTGTCAAACTGGTATTTCAGCCAGTCCCAGATCCAGCTTCTGGATTATCTTCCGGCCCAGGCCGGGCTGGAGAGGGTTTTTTTCTGCAACAGCGGGGCCGAGGCCTCGGAAGCGGCGATCAAACTCGCCAGGAAAAGGGCCTACGAAAAGTACGGGCCCGGCAGGAGCAAGATCATCAGCCTCTTCAGGGCCTTTCACGGACGGACCATGAAGGCTCTCATGGCGACGGACCCTCATCACCACAACATCGCCTTTTCTCCCCTTCCCGAGGGGTTCGTCCACATCAACGCGGGCGATGTGCCGACCCTCGAAAAGTTCCTCCCGGAAGCATGCGCCGTTTTTCTCGAGGTCGTTCAGGGGGAAGGGGGAGTCCACCCCATTGACCCGGCATTCCTCAAGGAGGTAGAGAGGCTTTGCAAAGAATACGATGTCCTCTTCATGCTGGATGAGGTGCAGACCGGGATGGGGCGATGCGGGGCCCTTTTCGCCCACCAGGCCCTGGGGATCAAACCCGACTTGATGACCCTGGCAAAGGGACTGGCCAACGGATTCCCCATGGGAGCCGTCCTGGCCAGGGAGGAAGTCGCCCAGACCCTTGGACCCGGAACCCACGGAAGCACCTTCGGGGGAAACCCACTGGCCTGTGCGGCCGCCCTTGCGACCCTCAAGGTTTTGGTACAGGACGCCCTTCCCTCCAGGGCGCGATCCATTGGGCTAATCCTCCGGGACGCTCTGGAAAGCCTTGCCTCGGAACGCCGGGAAATTGTCCAGGTCAGGGGGATGGGTCTTCTCCTCGGCCTGGAACTCGCCTGGCCGGCCGCGGATGTCGCCCGGGACCTGATGAAACGTGGCTACCTTGTCACCGTGGTCGCGGGGAACACCCTCAGGTTCACCCCCGCCCTCACGATAACAGAGGAAGAAATTGAAGGATTAATGAAGGTTTTGGGGGAATCCATCACATCTGCCGGAGGAAACAGCTAGATGAAAAAACGGGATTTTCTAACCCTTAAAGACCTGAGCATCGGGGAACTGACCGGCCTTATCGACAGAGCCGGCCAGATGAAAGAAGCCGGGCCCGGCATGACCCAATGCCCCCTGATTGGAAAAAGCGTGGGCCTGCTTTTTGAAAAAGCATCCACCCGGACGCGGGTTTCCTTTGAAACAGGGATCTATCAGCTGGGGGGGCAGTCCATCTTCCTCAGCCCCAGGGACGTCCAGCTCTCGAGAGGCGAACCGCTAAGCGATACGGCCCGGGTTCTTTCGCGCTACCTCTCCGCCCTCGTGGTCCGCACCTATTCCCATGGAAACATCGAACTTCTGGCCAGGGAAGCGACGATCCCCGTAATCAACGCCCTGACCGATCTTTCCCACCCGTGCCAGATCCTCGCGGACCTCATGACGGTGAAAGAGATCCGCGGCCGGCTTGAGGAAACGGTCATAGCCTACCTGGGGGACGGGAATAATGTGGCCAACAGCCTGCTTATAGGCTGCGCCATGACCAGGATGCATCTGAGACTGGCCTGTCCTTCCGGATATGACCCTGACGGGGATTTTCTCCGCGAGGGAAAACGGCTGGCCGCGTCCGTCGGGGGCTCGGTCCAGGTCCTGCGGGATCCCGCCGCGGCCTGCGCCGGGGCCCATTTCATCTACACCGACGTCTGGACGAGCATGGGCCAGGAGGAAGAAGCGGAAAAACGAAGGCGTGATTTAAAGCCCTACCAGTTAAACGCCCGGCGCCTTGCGGAAGCGGCCCCGGGGGCAAGGATCCTTCACTGCCTGCCGGCCCACCGGGGGGAGGAGATCACCGAGGAAATGATGGCGCACCCCCAGAGCGCGATTTTCGATCAGGCGGAAAACCGCCTCCACACCCAGAAGGCGCTTATGGAATTTCTTGTCAAATAACACCCAACACCCGGAAGAAGGAGACAAAATGATCACCAGGCCAAAAGTCGATAAAGTCGTCCTCGCCTACTCCGGCGGCCTCGACACCTCCGTCATCCTCACATGGCTAAAGGAAGTTTACGGATGCGAGGTGGTGGCCTTCGCCGCCGATCTCGGCCAGGGCGAGGAAATGGACAACATCCGGGAAAAAGCCCTGAAAACTGGCGCCAGCGAGGTCCACATAATCGATCTGAAAGAGGAATTCGTGCGGGACTTCGTCTTTCCGGCCCTGAGGGGAAACGCCGTGTACGAAGGGTCCTACCTTCTTGGAACGAGCATCGCGCGGCCCGTCATCGCCAAAGCCCAGGTGGAGATCGCGCGCATGGTGGGGGCCGACGCCGTAGCCCACGGCTCTACGGGGAAAGGCAATGATCAGGTCCGTTTTGAACTGGCCTATCATACCCTGATGCCCGGCGTCACGGTCATCGCCCCATGGAGGGAATGGGATCTCACAAGCCGTTCAG
>JAFGWO010000238.1 GCA_016937135.1 Pseudomonadota bacterium | reverse complement strand
GTTTCCCCCGGGGTCCTTGGAAGGATGGGCAGGTCCGACGCACCCCCTCCGTTGGAGATGGTGGCAAGGATTCGCGACCGGCTTCCGGGGGTTTTTCTTCGAAGCACCCTCATGACCGGTTTTCCGGGAGAGACCGACCAGGATTTCGAGGACCTTCTTGAGTTTCTCGGGAAAGCCCGCATCGACCATCTGGGGGTTTTTTCCTACAGCAGGGAAGAGGGAACCCCCGCGGCCTCCATGGACGGTCAGGTGGATCCGGAGACGGCCCGGGAGCGCGCGGATCTGCTGATGCAGGAGCAGGCCGTGATCTCAGCGGAAAACCTCGCCAGCCTCCACGGAAGGGAAATGGAGATCCTCGTGGAAGGCCAGGACGAGGATGGGCCGTGGGGCCGCCATCAGGGACAGGCCCCCGAGGTGGACGGGGTAGTCAGGCTTGACAGGGAATCCGGGGCCGGGAGGTTTGTCCGTGTCCGGATCACCGGAAGCGGGGATTACGACCTGGAAGCAACGATCCTGGATCCGGAATAGTCCTTTCATGTCTGAAAAATTCGATTCCATAGGGGCTGTCAGGCTCATCCAGAGCCGCCGCGGCGTAAAGGCCTCCGTGGACGGACTGCTCCTGGCACGTTTCCTCACACCACTTCCCGGCTGGCGCGTCGCCGATCTGGGCTGTGGAAACGGCCTCGTGGGACTTCTGGCAGCATCAGCCCAGCCGCGGTGCAGGGTCATCGGAATCGAGATCCAGGGGATCCTTGTCAGCCAGGCCGAACGGAGCGCGAGGCTCAATAATCTGACCAACATCCATTTTCTTCGCGCTGACCTCCGGAGCCCCCCCTGGAGGCAGGACGCGGGCTCCTTTGATCTGGTGACCGCCAACCCTCCCTACAGAAGAGCCGGAACGGGCCGGATCAGCCCCGACCCGGTTCGGGCCGGAGCCAGACACGAACTTTTCGGGGATGTCGGGGATTTTTCCCGCGCCGCGGTTTCCCTCCTGGCCGAGGGCGGCCGCGCGTCCTGGGTCTATCTGGCCGAACGGGAAGAGGATCTTCGGCAGGCTGTGGCCGCTGCGGGGCTGTTTCCCGCGCGCATCCGGCGCGTCCTCTCCAGAAAGGCGGAAAGCCCTTCCCTTGTCCTGCTGGAGACCTTAAAGGGAAAGGATCCCGGACCCGTCCTTGAGGAAGAGCCCCTCGTCCTCTACGAGCCGGGGAAAGGCCGAAACTACACCGAAGAGGCCAGGAAGATCATTTTTGGAGAATGAGGGAGAGAGAGGGGGAAAGGATGGAGGATGGATGGGCTCTTTAAACCAAAAACGCTTACCGCCTCTGATTTCTGGACTCTGAACTCTGAACCCTGAACTCTAAACTCTGAACTCTTTAAAACTGGCTCAGGTTCAGACGCTCCGCCTTGATTCTCAATTCTCAATTCGTTTCCACTATTCCGGCCTTTTTTTCTTTATCTCGAAACGGATGTCTAGAACCACCTTTTTCCCGGACACCTTTTCCAGGCGGCCCAGGAGGTCCTTTTTCCTCATGGACAGTTCGGTCAGCCAGACGGGAGAGGCCACTTCCACCAGAAGGGTGGATCCGCGGAACCGGTAGGGCCGCGCGTGGGCGGCGGCCTCCGGGACAACCTCGTCCCATGCGGAAAAAATCCGGTTTTTCAGTTCCAGGTCCCCCGGCATCTCGATCCGGGAAAAAACATCCCGCAGGACCTCCTCTACCGGGATCAGCCTTGATCGTCCGCGATTTTTTCTAATCATCCCGGTAGTCTGCCTTTTGAAAAGGTTATCCATGACGCTCGCCAAATGACCCGGCGGCCTGGTAACATTAGGCCTGCAACCTTGTGGCAGGTGTCAAAATACAGTATATTGTACACAATAAGAACCCTCCATAAACCTCTGCCGATATCCATTTTCACAGGGAACGATGAAACAGAGAAAGAACAGGACGCTTCGGGAACAGATCGCTTCTTCGTTGAGGGAGTCGATCATTCGGGGAGAATTGACGCCCGGCCAGAAGGTTTCCGAGCCGGAGCTCGCCGGGAAGCTCGGGATCAGCCGGACCCCGATCCGCGAGGCGTTCCGCCAGCTGGAAAGCGAAGGATTCCTGACCGTGATGCCCCGACGCGGGGCCGCCGTTTCAGCCATGTCGAAAAAGGAGATTGAGGATTTTTACGAGGTCAAAAGCCTCCTGGAAGGGTACGCGGCCAAAAAAGCCGCCCCGCGGATAAATGAAAAGGATGTCGAAAAGCTGCGCAGACTCAACGACCAGCTTGGGATCCTGGCCCAAAAGGGGGATGTGGAGAGTTTTTTCAGAAAGAACAGGGAATTTCACTACGGGTTCGTCAGCCTGTGCGGCAACAGGAGAATCCCCGAGATCTGGAACAACCTGACCGGCCTTTTCATCCGTTACCGCTTGGAGTCCCTCGCCGCCCCGGGCCGCCTGGCGGTTTCCGTCAAAGGGCACGACGAGATTATCAATGCCCTGGAACACGGAGATGGGGAACTCGCCCAATCCCTGGTTTTCAAACATTGCCGGGAGACATCCTGTGGATGAACTCAGGATAAGGATCGAAGAGCCGCGGCTCCTCTCCCAGGATATCGCCCAGGTGATCCGGACAGCCATAATTAAAGGAAGGTACAAGCCCGGAGAGAGGATTTTCGAGGGAGACCTGGCTTCTTCCCTTGGAATCAGCAGGACCCCTATCCGGGAAGCTTTCCGGAGGCTGGAGAGCGAGGGGTTTGTGGAGATAATCCCCCGCAAAGGGGCCGTCGTCGCGGGGATCGACCCTAAGGAGGTGGAGGATCTTTATGAGGTCAAAAGCACCCTCGAGGGTCTGGCAGCGCGCCTTTCCTGTGCCCGCATCAAAAAAAAGGATCTGGAGAGGCTGGAGAAGATCAACAGGGAATTAAGAACCCTCACGGAGGAAGGGGACCTGGAAGGTTTCTACCGGGCCCACACCCGGTTCCACGAGGTATTCGTGAATCTTTCCGGAAACAGGAAGCTTATCCAGATGATCTCAAACCTCAATGACCACTTCAGGCGCTTCGGAACCGTATCCCTGGCTCTTCCCGGGCAGTATGAGAATGCCGTCAGACAGCATGAGGAAATCATCGAGGCTTTTTCCAGAGGGGAAAAAGACCTTGTCGAAAAAAGGGTCAGGGATAATGTCATGACGGGGGGAAGAGTCCTCATCGAACACCTTCAAAAAGGCCAGGCAATGACGAAATAACCATCGTCCCCATTGATTCCGCGAATATTCTCTGCCATATTGCCCCCTCACAAAGAATCCAGGAAGTCGTTCTGATCACCCCCCGGCGGGGTTTTTCAGCAGGTACCCGGACCTTTTTCCCGGCTGCGATATTAATCGGCGCCCCAACAAGAGGAAAACCATGCCCGAATCCGGAATAAGAGAAAATACGTTCAGGGAGGCCCTTTTTAGCGGCAGCATGGACATGGAGGGGATGGATGCTGTCCTTGATCTTTACCGGGAGTTGTATCCCGGCAGGACCTCTCCTAAAGAGGCGGCAAAGATGCGAACCCCCGAGCCGGGGGAAGTGACCATGAGGCTGGAAGGAGGGTTCACGATCCTGGATCCAGCTGATCTCCTCCCCGATCCGGATACTCTGGCGGACAGGAGTAAAAAAGTATCCCTGGTCCTCGCAAGGCATTCCGAGGACCCCGCCTCCGTCGCCCAGGCCGTGGATCAGGCCCTGTCCGACCCTTCGGCTTTCCTCGATATGGCGCGTGCCATTCTGATCCCCTCCGGGGAATCCCCCGGGGCTGCGGGGGATGCATATCCAGGCCCGGAGAGGGAAATCATGGATTTCATCATTTTCAACGCGGCCAAGGATCTTTTTCTGAATGCCGCGGTCCAGTTCTCCCACGTGGACACGGAGAAGTGGGATCGCGGATCTTGTCCAGTCTGCGGCGGCGGACCGGCCGTGGGCTACCTTCTGGGCGAAGGGGGCAAGAGGCACCTTATCTGCCATCGCTGCGAGGCCCATTGGAGGTTCCGGAGGCTGTCTTGCCCCTACTGCGGGAAGGAAAACCCGGGGGATTCCCGCTACGTGTACCTTGAAGAGCCCCGGTACAAGGGGATGAGAGGGCAGGTTTGCGACGGATGCAAGAGCTTCATCAAGACCTGGAGGGTCGAAGACGAGGATCTGGGCGGATTCCACCCGGAAGTGGAAGATCTGAAAACGCCCGCTTTTGACGCGGTTCTCGAAGGGGAAGGGTTCTCCCGCGGGGCCCCGAATATTTTCGGGGTTCGACTCGGGCGCGGAATCCGGCAAGGCCATTAGGATGTCCTGGGGAGGGAGTTTTTTTGCCCGGTTGTCGAAAATGCTTGAAAAGAGGAAAAGCACCGTCTAAAGTGAAAAAACCTGCTGTCAAGTCAGGATAGTCCTGGGTATCCCGGAACAGTCTTTCGGGCTGGCCTTGAGACGGGCCGGACTGGCCGGCAAAAAAACTGAATAATGGAAGGTCTTCCGATCCCATTCATCCCTCCGGGAAGGATGGGACGATAGGGTGGTCGAAGCAATTCGGCCGCCTGCCCCTTGCGCAAAGGAAGCCATGATAACCTCATGGGTTCCTTTTTCTTTTTTCAGGGGGGGCAAGGCCCGGGAGTATAACCTCAAGGACCATAATATCAGGGAAGGAAACGCAAAAAAGAAAGGAGGCAGAGGGGGTCCCTGGAAAAATCCTTGGTTTTCTTAACGTTTACAGGGTTGCAAAAAGTCCGGGCGGGACTTAATGCTTCCCGGAAGGGGAAAAATGTGATTTTCCCTTTCCTCACGGATCAATAGACTTTTGATGCCGGTCATTGATCCGGGCGCCCCGCCCGGGGCGCGTTGATGATGTTTTTTGAAGCCATCAACTTTAATCCCGTAAGAAAGGAAGGTGTGGACAAGGATGAAAGTGACCAGGAGAGATTTTCTCAAGATCTCCGGTGTAACCGTGTCTGGCGCCACCATCGGCGGGCTCGGCTTGCGCGGGACTTCGATGGCGGGAGCCCGTCAGGGCAACGTCGCCGTCAAGTACGCCAGGGAGTCCACGACCATCTGCCCCTATTGCGGCGTAGGCTGCGGGCTGATCGTCAGCGCCCATGCGGGCAAGATCGTCAACATGGAGGGAGATCCCGATCATCCGATCAACGGAGGGAGCCTCTGTTCCAAAGGCCAGGCGATCAGGCAGGTCTCGGAGAACCCATGGCGCATCACAAAACCTCTTTACCGGAAACAGGGAGGCACCCAGTGGGAAGAGGTGACCTGGGACTGGGCCTATAACGAGATCGCCAAAAAGATCAAGAAGAGCCGCGACGCGGGCTTTACCAGGGTCAACAAAAACGGCCAGGTCGTGAACCGGACCGATGCGATCGCTTCCATTGGTTCAGCCGCCCTGGACAACGAGGAATGCTTCATCTATCAGAAATGGCTCAGGGCTCTCGGCCTGGTGTATATTGAACACCAGGCGCGGATATGACACAGCGCGACTGTAGCGGCTCTGGCAGAGTCGTTCGGACGCGGTGCGATGACAAATCACTGGGTGGATCTTAGAAACTCGGATGTGATCCTCATCGCCGGGAGCAACGCAGCGGAAAACCACCCCATCAGCTTCAAATGGGTCACGAAGGCCATGGAGAGCGGGGCCAAGCTCCTCAGCGTGGACCCCAGGTTCACCAGGACCTCCTCCAAGGCCGATATCTATGCGGCCATCCGGTCCGGGTCCGATATCGTATGGCTTGGAGGGATGGTCAAGTACATCCTGGACAACGAGCTCTATCACAAGGACTACGTCAGGCTTTATACCAACGCGTCCTATCTCGTGAGCCCGGACTTTAAAATGCCCGGGGAGTTAGAAGGCCTTTTCTCGGGGTATGACCCCAAACTGCGAAAGTACAACAAAGCCTCGTGGACCTTCCAGACCGACGCCGACGGGGTCATCCTCAAAGACCCGACCATGAAGGATCCCAACTGCGTGCTTCAGCTCCTTAAAAAGCACTATTCCCGATACACCCTTGACAAGGTGGTTGAGATCACCGGCACTTCCAAAGAAAAGATGCTGGAGGTCTACAAGACCTACGCTTCCACCGGCCAGCCGAACCGGACGGGTACCATCATGTACGCGATGGGCTGGACCCAGCACACCGTAGGCGTCCAGAACATCCGGACGATGTCCATCATCCAGCTCCTTCTCGGCAATATCGGGATGGCCGGGGGCGGAGTCAACGCCCTGCGCGGGGAGTCCAACGTCCAGGGTTCCACGGACCACTGCCTGCTCTTCCACATCCTTCCAGGGTATCTCGGAACCCCGACGGCCTCCCTTCCGACTTTCGAGAAGTATAATGAGGCCAGGACACCGAAGACGTCCGAGCCCTACTCCGCCAACTGGTGGTCCAACTTCCCGAAATACAGCGCAAGCCTGCTGCGCGCTTTCTACGGGACGAACGCCGATCTGGAAACCCAGTACAGCTGGCTTCCGAAGCTGGATGACGGGCAGAACGCGTCGTGGCTCGTCCTCTTCGACGAGATGCTCAAGGGCAGCTTCACGGGCTTTTTCTCCTGGGGCCAGAACCCCGCCTGCAGCGGGGCCAACTCCAACAAGACCCGCAGGGCCCTCGCCCAGCTCGACTGGATGGTTAACGTGAACCTGTTCGACAATGAAACGGGTTCCTTCTGGCGCGGTCCCGGCATGGATCCGGCCTCCATCAAGACAGAGGTCTTCTTCCTGCCCTGCGCCATGTCCTTTGAAAAGGAAGGTTCCATCAGCAATTCCGGCAGATGGGTGCAGTGGCGGTACGGCGCCGTTGAACCGCCCGCGCCGACCGACGGCGATATGATCAACGAACTCCAATGGCGGGTCAGAAAGCTCTACCAGGAGCAGGGCGGCGTCTTCCCGGAGCCGATCCTCAACCTCTCCTGGAACTATGGCCCCAAGGGACCCGACGGAAAGGTCCGCCACATCGATCCCCACGCCATCGCAAAGGAGATCAATGGATATTTCCTCGAGGACAAGGTCGTAAGCGGAAGGGCCTTTAAAAAGGGCGACCTCGTTCCTTCCTTCGCGTTTCTCCAGGATGACGGCTCGACTTCCTCGGGCAACTGGCTCTACTGCAACTCCTACAATGCCGACGGGAACAACATGGCCCGCCGGGGAAAATCCGACCCGACCGGAATGGGTCTTTACAGTGGGTGGAGCTGGTGCTGGCCGGTGAACCGCCGCATCATCTATAACCGCGCCTCGGTGGATGAGTACGGCAAACCCTGGGCTGCCCACAAGCCGGTCATTTACTGGAATGGTTTGAGCTGGTCCGGGGACGTTCCCGACGGCGGCTGGCCGCCCCTTCGCAAGGCCGATGGCACCTGGAATGAGGCTACGAAGCTGCCCTTTATCATGAAGCCCCACGGAGTCAGTTCGATCTTCGGTCCGGGCCTTGCGGAAGGTCCTTTCCCCGAGCACTATGAGCCTCTGGAGTGCCCCGTCGAGAGGAACCTGATGAACGCCCAGAGGACCAACCCCGTTTCGAGGCTTTTCACCGGGGAGTTCGATCTTTTCCTCAACTGTGACGACAGGTATCCCCTCGTCGGCACGACCTACAGGGTTTCGGAACACTGGCAGACGGGCGTTCTGACCCGCTGGCTCCCGTGGCTTGCCGAGCTCCAGCCGTCCAATTTCGTCGAGATGAGCGTGGAACTGGCCGAGGAGAAGGGGATCAAAAACGGCGACGAGGTGGTCGTGTCCACGGTCCGGGCGAGCGTCGATGCCATCGCCATCGTAACCCGGCGGTTCAAGCCTTTCATCGTCGGGGGAAACACCGTCCACCAGGTCGGCATTCCCTGGCATTTCGGCTGGGCGACAACGGCCGAGCACGATGTCAAGGCCAATGGTATTCCGTATTCCAATCCGACCTACGGCGACGCCGCCAACCTTTTGACGCCCAGCATCGGGGATGCCAACACGATGATACCGGAGTCGAAGGCTTTCATGGTAAACGTTGAAAAGAAGCAGGGAAGGGGGTGATCTGAGTGGCTGGAAAAATGATCCTGATCGATACGACGAAGTGTACCGGATGCCGGGCCTGTCAGGTCGCCTGCAAGCAGTGGAACAGCCTTTCGGCTGTAGCGACCCGGAATCTGGGTACCCATGAGAACCCGCCGGATCTTGCCTACAATACCTACACGAAGATCATTTTTAGTGAGGTGGAGAAGAACGGCGAGCTGGCGTGGTATTTCGGGCAGCATCGGTGCATGCACTGCGAGGACGCGGGCTGCATGAAGGCCTGTCCGGTCCCGGGGGCCATCACACGCGACGCCAACGGCGCCGTGGTGATCAACCAGGAACTGTGCACGGGATGCAAATACTGCGTCTTCGGCTGTCCCTTCAACGTCCCGCGATACGATAACAAGAATGCTGAAGGCTATGGCGTCGACAAGGCGTTCAAGTGCACCTTGTGCTTTGACCGCCTCGCCATGGGTGAGCAGCCCGCATGCACGAAGACCTGCCCAACGGGCGCCCTTTTCTTCACTGAAAAGGCAAAACTCCCCGAGATCGCGTCGTCCGCCGCGCAGCGCGGCCTGAAGGTCTATGACGGCGGGAGCCTCAAGACGAACGTGGTGTTCCTTCTGAAAGGGGAGCCGGAAGAATATGGCCTTCCCGCCAAACCCGCGATACCCACTCCGACGTTCCTCTGGCGAACGATCATGAAGCCCCTGGGCATCGCCGCCATGGTGGCGGGGATCTTCGGCGTCATCGCCCATTACTCCTATGTCGGGCCGAAGGATATCGAGGAAGGGGACGGGAAAGGAGGGAAGCACTGATGGCTGAGATACTTGTCAAACGGGCGAGCCCGATCCAGCGACTGAGCCACTGGATCCACATGGTTTCCTTTATTATCCTTGCCCTCACCGGGCTGGGGCTCTATGCGAGGTCCTTTTTCGGCCTGACAGGGCTTTTCGGGGGCGTCGACATGTCCCGCACGATCCACCATTACACGGGGATCGTGTTCTTCGCGACCACTTTCATCATCTTCTTCCAGTGGGCCCAGGCCATTACGGCAAGGGGAGAGGATTCCCTGGTTGACGTGGTCCGGAGCTATCTGGACCATGATTTCCACGCCCCGGCGGGAAAGCTTAACTTCGGGCAGAAAATGTTCGCATGGTTCGCTTTCTTCGGGGGTCTGGTCATGGGGCTCACCGGTTTTGCCATGTGGTTCCCCTTTGTCCTCGGGCGGGGCCTCCAGCAGTGGATGTATTTCCTGCATAACGCGTTCTTTGTCGGTCTGATGCTTTTCATCCTTGTCCATCTGTACCTGGGGACCTTCGGCAACCCCGGTTCCTGGCGCATCATGGTTTCAGGGACGGTCACCAAAGCCTGGGCCAAGGCCCATCATCCCAAGTGGGATGCCGAAGAGGTCTAGACTGGCCCGACAGGAATAAAACGCAGCCCAAGGGGGCGCCGCCTGTGCGGCGCCCCCGTTTTTTTGAGTTTAAATTCAGTCTCCTTTTCCTGTTCACGGAAAGGATTTTTTTCTATAATCAAACAATTATGACCTCGAAGGCGCCGGACAAAGAGCTTTTGCGATACCTTCCCAAGGTGGATACGGTGCTGGCCCGGGACCCCATCGTCTCATTGGCCGGAAAGGTCCCGAAGCTGATTGTAAAAAAAGCGGTCCGCGACGAGATCGAAGACCTGAGAAAGGCCATATTGTCCGGGGCGGTCCAGAGCAGGGAAAACCTGAATCTCGAGACCGTCACGCAATCCGCCCGCGAAAGGATCCTGCGGGAAAATCGCCCCAGATTTCGAAGGGTTGTCAACGCGACGGGCATTGTCATCCACACCAACCTGGGGAGAAGCCCTCTTTCAGATGAGGTCGTCCGCCAGATGAGCCTGGCGGCGCGGGGCTACACCAATCTGGAGTATGACCTGGTGACCGGGGAGCGGGGATCCAGGGACGACCTGGTGGAGGAAATCCTGTGCCGCCTGACGGGGGCGGAAGCGGCCACCGTGGTCAACAACAACGCTGCGGCCGTAATGCTCGTCTTAAGGACCCTTGCCTCAGGGAAGGGCGTCGTCGTCTCGCGCGGGGAGCTCGTCGAGATCGGGGGCAGCTTCCGGATACCGGATGTCATGGAGGCCTCGGGGGCCCGCCTGATCGAGGTGGGAACCACCAACAGGACGAGGCTCTCCGATTACCGGAAAGGTTTGGAAGGGGAGGCCGCCCTTCTCCTCAAGGTCCATCAGAGCAACTACCGGATCGTCGGATTTACGGAGGAGGTTCCCGTATCGGAACTGGCGGCCCTGGGGAAAGAGAAAGGGATCCCCGTCGGGGTGGACCTCGGGAGCGGTTCCCTTATCGATACCAGGGATCTCGGCTTGAATCATCACGAACCCACGGTCGGGGAAGTCCTTCGGGAAGGAGCTGATATCGTGACCTTTTCGGGGGATAAGCTGCTGGGCGGTCCCCAGGCCGGGATCATCCTCGGCAAAAAAGTTTTTCTGGAAAAAATCAAAAAAAATCCCATGAAAAGGGCCCTGCGTGTGGGGAAATTTACCCTCGCCGCCCTGGAGGCGGTCCTCCGGGCCTACCTTGATCCCGGGACGGTGAGGAGCCGGATCCCGATCTTCGGTATGATCGGGGCTTCGCGGGCTTCCGTGGCGGCCCGCGCCAGGAGGTT
>JAFGWO010000237.1 GCA_016937135.1 Pseudomonadota bacterium | reverse complement strand
GTGGTGATCCGATGGCGGGACGGGATATCGATTGTGCGGACGCCGTTTGGAAGCTCCTGGGTAAGAGGTGACCGGGGCTCCGCGCGACGGAGGACAAGATCGACGTTGACTCCTCTTGCTGCCATGCCTCTGACAAGATTGAGGACCACAGGTGTTATCCCGCCGTGTTGTGCTGGATCGCTGAATAAAGGGCTGATAATGCCTATCCGTTCCCCCCCGGGTCTTTTCCCCATTTCAGACTTCCTTTTCGAGGTTTCTTCCAAGCATTCGAACCTGATCCCACATCCAATGGAGGCACCCGGACGGAAGGCTCATTGCCCATATTAGGGGATGGGTAGTTTCGGTTGCCTGATGTCCGATCCCGACCCCGCTGTGAAGGGAGTATCGGACATAATTGCTGGAGTTCCGGAAATGGTCCCTGAACCCATAATAGGCCCAGTTGAGGTTTATTTCCTCGAGAAAATAAAAACGGAAACCAAGGGGGTTGCTCATCCTGAGCCGGAAGCGATCGGCAGAAAGCCCTTTTTCCTGATATTCAATTAACTGAATTACAGAATTTATGTATCGGAACCTATATTTCCGCGAGAGGCGCTTCCACAACAGGGAAGGCCTGATATGCTTTTCCCCCGGGATCTGGGGAAACGGGAACCTCCGCAGAAGATCCGTTCTGACGGCGCTCTTTTTATCACCTCCTACTTGAAAGATTTTTCTTATTTCAAAATAGTTGGAGTCCAAGTTGTTATGAGGAAAAGGTGTTCCGGCGATCTTCCCATTCTCCATGTGGGCGCAAAGTCCCTCAATTCCTGCAAAGAACTGTTTTTGATCCTTGTGGATAGTTTCCCAGGAATTTTTGAAAATTTTCAGGGCATCGGGCATGAGGGCATCGTCCGAATCCAGGATCACTGTAAATTCCCCTTTTGCAAAACGAAGGGCCGTATTGTGGGCAACGTGTTTCCCCTGGTTGGACTGCCAGTGGTAGTGGACGGGAAAATCGACCCTTTTCTGCCACCCCTCCACCAGCGCTCCCGTTCCGTCGATGGACCCGTCGTCGATGATGACCACCTCGAAATCCCTGAAAGACTGCTTTTCGATGCTTTCAAGAGCCCTCGGAAGGGTGTGCGCCCTGTTATAGGTGGGGATGAATATGGTGAAAAAGGGCGTCTCCACGTTTCGGCTCATCCATTGGGTTCCTGTCGCGGCCTTGCCTGGTCTCCCGGCAAAGGAGGTCCAGCCAGAAGGCCGAAAACTTCAAGATAATTTTTTGCGATGGTCCTGGCATTGAAGCGTTGTGCCCCCTCCCTGAGCACGTCCGGGGGCGTCGGATTGGAGAGCTGATCGAGGATGGCTTTGGCGAGGAGGCCGGGCTCCTCTGTTGGAACGAGAGGTCCATATTTCCCGTTATCCAGGATTTCCCTCGGGCCATGGGGACAGTCCGTGGAAACAACAGGCGTTCCGGTTGCCATGGCCTCGACGAGGACGTTGCCGAATCCCTCCCACGAGGAGGACATGACGAAGACGGCAGCCCTTCTCATGAAAGCGAAGGGGTTTATCCTGGAGCCGGCCAATGAAATATCATCTCTAAAAGGTGAGGAGGCAGCCTGTTCCTCGAGGGTGCCTCTCAGATGCCCATCTCCAAGGATCAGAAGGCGGCATGGTCTTTGGGACCGGACCATTTCGAAAGCCCTAATCAGGAGGGAAAAGTTCTTTGCGGTTGTCAGGCGGCCCACCCCCAGGATGACGGGGGGAGAACTTCCGGCGAACCATGGATGGCCTGGGTCCTCTTCGGCAAGGAGGGTAATATCATCCGTGGTCATCGGATTATGAAGGGCGACAATCTTTTCCTTAGGGATGCCGGTCAGGGAGATAAAGTCTTTTGCTGTGCCCTTTGAAACCGCGATGATCCGCTCGCAGCGCGGGTAATATTTCTTCAGGAGGCGGATCCTTTTTTTCCTCTTGCTTTCCTTGAGCAGGGCGAAGGTTTGTGAATAGGTATTATGAACCTGGGCGAAAATCCGTGCCTCAGATCCTGTTATGTGTTTTCCTCTCAGGGCAAGGATCGTATGCCGAACCACGGGGGTTAAAATAATTTTGGGCTTATGGCAGTAAAGATACCATGAGAACTGGCTAAGGCCTCCGAGAGGGTGAGAAGTCCTCAGGCGGTAAACCCCGATCCCTTCCCTCAACAGGTCGAAAAAAGGTCCTTCCAGACTGTCGGACACAATGTGAACCCGATAACCCAGAGAGAAAAATTCATTGGAAAGGTTCACCAGATTCCGGCCGATGCCTCCTCCCAGTGCCGGTGTTGTGAGGGTGATCAGGGGAGCTGGTTCCGGGTTCAATGTGATCGGTCTCCTGGGTTGACCGGGTTCAGGGGATCATTCTCCGTTTTCTTCCGGGATTGGCTGGTCAAAGCCGTACCCGAAGGTCTCGATATCCTCCCTGAAAAAATCCCCGACAAGTTTTCTGGTCTCCTCATCGTAATAATCGGAATACGCTGTTCTTCCCTTGGCCTGCCTTTTGTGGGGAAGGGTAGGGGGCGTGATGCCGATGCGCCGGCAGGCCTCTTCGTAGTCCTCCTGCAGGTTTTCGTATTTCCCGATGAAGTCCACCAGGATTGTCCCGTCGAGGTCCTTTAAGTAGTCCACCTGGCGCTCGATGGAGGTGTCGATGTGGTACTGGTAGGGCCGGGAGGGGTCGAGCTTCCACCGGATGAAGGAGGGAAAATCGGGGATGTCCTTTAACAGGTGGGGCCGTTCCCTCCTCAGATGGTGCCAGGAGCTGACCTGGAGGTCCCAGGGGTTTCTGACGAAGGCGAACTTGAAGAGCCTGTCGAAAAGCTCTCTTGGCAGCATTTCCTTTGCCGCGATGATCCTGGCGTGACGCGGCAGCTTCGAGGCGATGCGGTGGCCGGTCATGTGGCTGAGGCGGCTGGCGATGAACTGGGCGGGGAACAGGGGATCGCGCCACCGCAGCCGGTTAAGGGCAGCGCGGACGCTCGTCCCTCCCGTTTTGGCGATGTGGACGAAGAGGAAATTGTAT
>JAFGWO010000236.1 GCA_016937135.1 Pseudomonadota bacterium | reverse complement strand
GATCTGCCCATCCTTCCAAGGACCCCGGGGGAAACGTGCTGGAAGGGAATGTCGAGGTAACGGCAGATGCGGCTGTCGGATCCCATGACGGTCAAAAGTTCATCCGTCACCCTCCTGGGATGGACGTACAGGGTCCGGAGCCAGAAATGATCCTCCCTGACCGAAAGAAGGGATTCTAAAAGAGCCGGCAGGCTTCCCTCTCCCCCGTCCATTCCGTAGCTTCCCGAATCCTGCGCCACGAGCGTCACCTCCCGAATCCCGCTGCGCGCAAGGTGATCCATTTCCGCCATGAGGGATTGTCGGCTTCTGCTGGCGAATTCACCTCTTAAGTCGGGAATCAGGCAAAAAGCGCATCGGTTGGAACATCCTTCGCCGATCTTGAGATACGCCCTGTGGGGAGGCCCGGAAAGATAACGGGGAGGGAAGGGAAAAGAAAGTCCAGAGTCCAGAGGGGAGAGTCCAGAGTCGAGGGTAAAGAGTTCAGAGTTCAGAGTTGAGAGTTCAGAGGGCAGAGTTGAGAGTTCAGAGGGCAGAGTTGAGAGTTCAGAGGGCAGGGTCAAGGGCCCGGGGCTGGACTGCACGTTTCCTTCCCGCCCGCCGTAAACCGCCGCGATGACAGCCGGAAGATCAGCGGGGGAGACGAGGGCGTCAACCTCCGGGATCTCCTTTAGAATTTCATCCCCGTAACGGCTCACAAGGCATCCGGCGACGACGAGGCGTTTTCTTTTTCCCTTCATCCGGGCCAGTTCGATGATCCGGTCCAGAGACTCTTCGACCGCGCTAAGGAGAAAAGCGCAGGTGTTGACAAGGAAGCAGTCGGCCTTTTCGGGATCCTCGACAACCATGCACCCGCGGCGGGCCAGGCAGCCCAGCATCACCTCCGTGTCCACCAGATTCTTGCTGCAGCCGAGGGAGACGATGAAGATCTTCATCGAAACAGGAGGATGGAGGATGGAGGATGAAGGATGAAGAAAAGCCGCCCAGGGGAAGCGGCAAGGTCGATCTTATTCTTCCTTCCTCCTTCTTCCTTCTTCCTTCTTCGGCCTCTTTTCACGGCTCTATGATCTCCGTGCCCCCGGGAAAATCCATTTCAAAAAAATCGGCAGGGAGGGAAAGGCCGGTCCTGATATCCCGGAAGGCGATGGTCGTGATATTGCCCAGTTTGTGGAAGATCGAGATCTTCTCGATAAGCCCGCTTTCCGGGTGGACGAGTATGGAGAGACGGTCGTAGGGAAAATCTTCCCCAACGGGAAACATCTCCAGAGGTATGGGCTCACCGGACGAGGTGGGGCGTGACTGGATCGTGAAATCCTCCTCGATTTCCTCGAGGCCCCCCAGAAAAGTGGCTGCTCCGCGTCGCATCTCTTCGGAGGTGATATCCCGCACCACCGCCTGTTCGCGGGAGGGGGTGTAGATCCAGACTTTCGACCCGTTAAGGCCTACGGTATGAGGCCGTTTCCCCTCGTATTCCCATTTCATCCGGTCCGGCGGGGTAAAAAACAGGACCCCCTCCTCCTGGACGGTCACTCCCATTTCCGGGCGCTCGTCCGTCTGGATGAAGCGGGCCTCCAGGCTTCCGAGGGATCTGTAGGCCTTTTTCACCATTTCCAGAGCGCGCACAGCCTCGTCTGGCTGAGCCGGGCCGGGAGTGGGGAAAAAGAGCAAAAAAGCCCCGAAAAGAACAAAAAACGTTTTTTTCATTCGAGGTCATATCTCCTGAGGACCGGCCTGGGTTTGGCCCCGTCGGGTGGGCCGACGATTCCATCGGTCTCCATCCGCTCGACCATCCGGGCCGCGCGATTGTAGCCGACCTTGAAGTTTCGCTGGATCATGGAGGCGGAGGCGTAACCCTTCCGGATGACGAAATCCAGGACCTCCTGGTACTTCTCGTCTTCCAGCCCTTCGTCCTCCTCGATGCCCGCGGCCGCCGTCTGGTATTCGAAAAGATCCTCCCTGTATTCGGGCTGTGCCTGCTCCCTGAGAAACTTCACCGCCCGGAGCACTTCCTCCTCGGAGACGAAACACCCGTGAAGGCGCGTCAGGCCCGTTCTCCCCGTCTTGATGAAGAGCATATCCCCCTTCCCAAGGAGCTGTTCCGCCCCGTTGCTGTCGAGGATGACCCTGGAATTGGCCTTGTCGGTGACCTTGAAGGCAATGCGGCCCGTGATGTTGGTTTTGATGCTCCCCGAGATAATGTCCACCGAGGGCCGCTGAGTGGCCAGGATCAGGTGGATCCCCGCGGCCCGTGCCATCTGCCCCAGCCGGGCGATGCATTCCTCCACATCCCGGGAGGCCGTCATCATCAGGTCGGCCAGTTCATCGATGACGACCACAATGTGCGGTAGGCGCCTGTCCTCGCCCTCAGGGAGGGGCTCCTTTATCTTCTCGGTCTTCCGGTTGTAGCTGTCAATATCGCGCGCCTTTCGATTGGCAAGGAGGTGATACCGCCGCTGCATCTCCGCCACGAGCCAGCGCAGGGCTGAAGCCGCCTTCTTCGGCTCCATGACCACCGGAGCCAGAAGGTGGGGGATACCCTCGTAGGGGGACAGCTCGAGCATCTTGGGATCGACCATCAGGAACCGGACCTCGTCGGGGGTCAGATTGAAAAGCAGGGAGAGGACCATGGAATTGATGGCGACGCTTTTGCCGGTCCCCGTCGCCCCCGCCACCAGAAGATGGGGCATGGAGTCGAGGTCCGTGACGAAGGGGCTTCCGGATGTGTCCTTCCCCAGGGCCAGCCGGAGAAGTCCTCTGGTGGCCTGGAATTCGGCGGAGTTGAGGATTCCCCTGAGCCGGACGGTCTCCGGTTCCATGTTGGGAACTTCGATACCGATGGCTGATTTCCCCGGGATCCTCTCCACGATCCGGATCTCCACCCCGCCCATGGCCAGGGAAAGGTCCCCGGCCCGGCTCACGATCTGGTTGACCTTCACCCCGGGTCCCGGTTCATATTCGAAAACCGTGATGACAGGCCCGGGGTTCACCGAGGTGACATTTCCGCGAATCCCGAAATCCTGCAGCTTCTTCACCAGCATCCGGCTCCGGGCGATGTGTTCCTCCTCGCTGATGATCCTTTGGCCGGCTTCCGGGGGATCAAGGAGGTGGAGCGGCGGGAGGATAAACTTTCCCTTCGGACGGGGCAGCGCGTCGAATTCCTCCTGTCTCGGCACCGCTTCCGTCTTCCTCACGGACACATCCGGCTGGGGGGCAATTTTCGGGGGAACAATCTTCTTTTCCCGCTCCCTGGCCTGACTCACGACTTTCTGCCTGCGGCCCCTTTCGCGCCACTTGGTCAGCAGGACGAAGAGGGAGCAGACGACCTTGCCAAGGTATCGCGCGATCCTCCCCAGTGAAATATTGGTCATGATCAGAAGGGAGGCCACCAGCAATGCCAGGACGAGGATATGGGCTCCCGGGATGTTGAGAACCGAGACCAGGCCCTTGGCGGAAAGATTTCCGATTATCCCTCCGGCGGGGACATTGGTCCCGGTGAAAGAGAGGGCAGGAAGCCTCAATTGCGTCAGGATGCTCCAGGCAACCAGGAAAAGCCCGGCTCCAAAACCTCTCAGGATCCAGCTGCCCCAGTTCCGGAGGAAAAACCTCGTCATGCCGAGGAAAAAGAAAAATAACGGGATCAGGAACGCCGCCCAGCCGAAGCCCTGAAGGCAAAGATCCGCGAGATAGGCCCCAACCAGACCGCCCAGATTCCGGATCTCCCCTTTTTCCGTCCCGGTGCTGTTTAAGGAAACATCCATGGGGGAATAGGAAACCAGGGCCAGAATGAGGAAAAACCCCGCGGCCACCAGAACCACCCCGGTGATTTCCCTCCAGCGGCTGGGGGAACGGCGTCCCGGAGGGGAAGTTTTTTCCTGCCTGGATGTCTTGCTCATGACAAGAACCTTCCTGAACCAGGATCATGGAACCTGAAGGGCGGCATCACCGCGCCCCGCGCGGGGCGCCCGGATCCAGGATTCGGGTGTTGTATCCTGGATCCGTGAGGAAAGGGAAAACCCCGTTTTTCCCTTTCCGGGAAGCGTTAAGTCCTGCATCGGACTTTTCGCGACCCTCGCAAAACCGATGGCTTTTGCAAAAGCCGTCAACGCGGTCCGGTTAGGGGCCGCCCGGATCCAGGATTCGGGTGTTGTGTCCTGGATCCGTGAGGAAAGGGAAAACCCCGTTTTTCCCTTTCCGGGAAGCGTTAAGTCCCGCATCGGACTTTTCGCGACCCTATTAATAGCCCCTGTTTTTATACCAGAAACAGCAAGGAAATAGAACCGGCCGCCAAACAGTATACGGCGAAGGGAAGGAGGACCCCCTGCTTTAAAAGATGCATGAGAAAAGCGATGGCGGCCCATCCGGTAATGGCGGCGGCGATCCCTCCCGCGAGGAGAACCGAAAGGTCCCCGGCCTCCTGGATGCCGCCCGCCTGGAGGACCACGGCACCTGCGATAGCCGGGATGGCGAGAAGGAAGGAAAACCTGGCTGCCTCCCTGCCCGACAGGCCCAGGAAAATTCCGGCCGCTATGGTCGCCCCGGACCGGGATATCCCCGGGATTATGGCGACAGCCTGGAAAAGCCCTATCAGAAATGCGCCTTTAAAGGTCAGGGAGGCCATGGATCTTTCGCTTTTCGTCCCTGCCAGCCAGGCCGCGAAGAGGAGAATGGCGGTCAGAAAAAGCCCCGCGGAGGCAACCCTCGGAGCACAGAAGAGGGCTTCAATCTGATGGCGTAACCCGAGTCCTACGAGAACAGCGGGAATCGTCCCTGCAACAAGAAGGGCGGGGAGGCGAAACCCTCCCTGGTCGGGGTGGAGAAGACCTGAAGCGATCTCCTTCAAATCATCCCGGAAATATGCGAGGACGGCCGCCAGCGTCCCCGCGTGGAGGATCACATCGAAAAGAAGAGAGTTTTCCCTGAATCCCGGAAGGAGGGATTGGACGATGACGAGGTGACCGGAGGAGGATATGGGAAGAAACTCCGTCAGGCCCTGCAGGATTCCAAGGAGGATAGACTCTATCATGCTCGCTCCGCTGTTTAAGGGTTGATGACCTCGCAAAAAGTCCCGAATTGGACTTTTTGCGACCCTATCAAGGGTTAAAGAACAACGGTGAGAATGGTCGGACGCTTGTCAAGGGCCCTGCGGTAAACACCCCGCACGGCCGTACGAAGGTTTTCTTCGAGGTTTTCTTTCGGGACTTTCCCCCACACCCCCTGCTCGAGGACACGGCGGATCTCGGCGGCGGCCTCCAGATCAACCTCTTCCCCCTGCGATCCCACTCCGACTCCCAGACTGTGCACCACCGGCTCCCTGAATTGCCCCCCGGGCGCCGGCAGGGAAAAGGCCACGACCACCACACCTTCCCGGGCCAGACGCCGCCGCTGGCCCAGAACGGGATCCGTCAATCCCGCCATCATTTCCCCGTCAACGAGCGTCCTTCCGGAAGGGACCGTCCCTGGCCGGCTGGCCTTTCCCGCGCATATCTGGAGGACATCCCCCGAATCCAGGACATGGATGGATTCCGGGGCCAGCCCGCCTGTCCTGGCCAGGCCGGCACAGGCCACGAGGTTCCGGTAATCCCCGTGGACCGGCACAAAATTCCGGGGCGCTGTGAGATCGATCATGGATGCGATCTCCCGGGCGTAACCGTGCCCGGACACATGAACCCTGGGAGGGTCCTTGTAATAGACGGTCGCCCCGGTCCGGAAAAGGCTGTCGATCATAAGCCCGACGGCCAGCTCATTGCCGGGGATCATCCGGGAGGAGAAAATAACCGTGTCGCCGGCCCTGACCTCGATCCCCGAATGTTCCCCCCTGGCGATGCGGCTCAGTGCGCTGAAGGGTTCGCCCTGGCTGCCGGTGAGGATGTAGACGGACCGGTCCTTTTCCCCGGCGTCCAGGGAATCCAGAGAGGAAAGGCACCCCTCCGGGATTCGGAGATAGCCGAGTCTCATGGCAATCTCGAAGTTCCTCACGATGCGCTTTCCCTCAAGGACGACTTTTCGTCCCGAAGCCTGCGCCGCGTGGATGGCCTCGGAAATCCTCATGATATGGGAAGCAAAGGTTACCAGGAAAACGCGCCCGGGGGCCTTGTCGAAAAGATCCCTTAAGGTTCCGGCAACTTCGGATTCCGATGGGGCAACACCCGGGTTATCTGCATTGGTGCTGTCGCAAACGAGAAGGTCCACCCCCTCCCGGCCCGCTTTCCGCAGGGGTTCCAGGGCAGGACCGGGAATTCCCCCGGGGATCCGGAAATCCCCCGTGTGGATCACGGTGCCGGCCGGAGTCCTGAAGATAAGGGAAGCGGAATCGGGGATGCTGTGGTCGACGGGCACAGCTTCGATCGCGGCCTCCCCGACCCTGAAGGGGGAACCGAACAGGATCTGTCTTAGATCCGGCGCCCCCGGGGTTTCCGGAACATTGGCAAGACGCTCGCGGACGAGGGCCAGGGTGAAGGCCGTTCCATAAACCGGAACATCCACCTTCTTGAGAAGATAGGGGAGCGCCCCGATATGGTCGTCATGGCCGTGGGTCGCTATGATCGCCTTTAAACGATGGCGATTTTCGAGGATATAGGTGAAATCGGGGAGGAAAAGGTCCACCCCGGGAAAATTTCCCTGGGGGATCTTGATCCCGGCGTCCACGACAACCATCTCTTCCCCCCATTCCAGGGCGGCGCAATTCATCCCGAAAGTGCCGACCCCGCCGAGGGGGATGAAGCGCAGGGCGCTGTTTTTCATTGCACTATCCTCCGGGTAAAGCGCCCCTGGCGACGCGGAAAGACGGGAGGACGCGGAGACACGGGGAAATGGCTCCCGGCTCTTTTCACAGCGTTTGCCTTCCCCTTCCTGTTATTTTCCCGCCCCCGCGTCACCGCGTCTCCCCGTCATCGTGTCTGGCTTCATAGAGCCGGTTGCTCAACTCCGCGAACTGCCCCACCGAAAGTTCCTCGGCCCTGACCATCTCTCCCAGGCCCATCCCCCGGAGGATCTCTCTCACGGGTTCCTTTTCCAGCTGCGGCATCCCGCCGGTCACGCTGTTGATAAGTTTTTTCCTCCTTTGTCCAAAAGCGGCCCGGATGACTTTCATCGTGAAAAACTCGTCCTCAAGGGGATATGCCGACCCGGCGAAAAGATCCCACCGCATGAGGGAGCTGTCCACTTTGGGGGGGGGAAGAAAAACCGAAGGGGGCACTTTCCGCACGATCGAAGGTTTGCCGAACATCTGGCAGGCGACGGAAAGGATGCCGTAGTCCTTTGACCCGGGAGAGGCGGCCATCCGGACGCCGACTTCCCACTGGAGGAGAAACACCGCCCTTTCGATCCGCTCCCGGAAGGAGATGGCCCTGAAGAGGACCTGCGACGAAAGGGAATAGGGAAGGTTCCCCATAATAACCACCTTCCCCTCAGCGGGAAAAAGTCCCATCCAGTCAAGGCCCAGGATGTCTCCCTCCACCAGCCTGAAATCCGGAACATGGCCGAATTTTTCCCTGAGGGCCGGCAAGAGCTTCGGATCCACCTCGACCCCCGTAACCACTGCCCCGGCCGCCAGGATCTGCTCCGTCAATCGGCCGGTCCCCACCCCGATCTCCACCACATGGGCCCCCCTGGAAAGGCCCCCGGCGGAAACAATAGCAGACAGGATGTTCCGGTCATGGAGGAAATGCTGGGCATAGGGAGGGGAGAACCTCATTGCCGGACAGTCCCCTCAAAACTCCAGGGGGTGGAGCTCAGGGTCCGGAGTTCAGGGTTCAGAGGGATCATCAACTGCCCGTCAATTCTTATTAAATCCATCGCATTCCTGTTGGGGTAAGGGACGAGTCCCGAAGGGGCTGCCGTCTCACATTTCCACTCTGAACTCTCAACCCTGAACCCTGAACTTTTCTTTTCCCTGATTGACAAGCGCTCACTCCTCGGGCACATTTTTCCCATGTTTACTGCCCTGCGAAAATTTTCACGTTTATACCCCACCCTCCTGATCCTAGCAACTCTGGGCGCCTGCCAGACGCTCCCTTCCGTAAGGCCGCCCGGGGAACCGGCCCGGGCGCCACTCGAAACCGCTCCAGCGGATGCCCTTATGGAAAGGGAAGAATACCTCAAGTTCGAGGAAGCCGCACGCCCGTTCCGTGAACTGGATGACCCGGCCCGTTCCTTCGAGATGCTGGATGCCTTTCTCGCCATGCATCCGGACAGCCCCTATGCGGACGAGGCCATCCTGGAGCAGGCGCGGATCCGCGCCGGCCAGGGGGAATGGGAAGAGGCCAGGAATCTGCTGGAAAACCTCCTCGAAGATTATCCCACTGCTTCGGCCCGGGGAGCGGCTTTGATCGAGTTGGCCCAGACCTGCAAGGATGCGGAAAGATGGAAGGATTGCGT
>JAFGWO010000235.1 GCA_016937135.1 Pseudomonadota bacterium | reverse complement strand
GACGGAGGGAGACCCCAGTCCGGGCAGGCTGTCGACCGGTTCGAATCCTTTGCCCAGATCGATCTCGAGGGACCACCTCTCCGGGACGGTCATTTCAACGGTAAAAGGCTGGACCCGGATTTCCAGTCCCCAGGAGGACAGCAGGCGCCTTATCCTCCGGATGGACAACCGGTGACCTTTCGAGCCCACAAAGCGATCCGGGTCCACCGAGGTGAGCCATCCGATGTAGGAACGCATTTCGGACTGGAGGTCATCAGCCATGGCAACTGGTCCCTTTTCCCTTCAATGGAAGATCCTCAACTTTTCCATCATATAGCCTCCCAACCCATTCCTCAATAGGACCGCGGGCCGGGAGCCTCTTTTTCCAGCTCGCGGATGAGGTCCTCGAGCTGACTGATCATCCGGGTGTCGTGTTCGGGTACGATTTTCCGGGCGGTCAGGGCATCCTGAAGGGCTTCCCCGTTCCTCCCGAGGACCTTGAGGACACGTGCACGGGTATCCAGATAGGGATACAGCGGGACCGGGTTTGACTCCAGGGCCCTTTCGATCAACCCAAGGGCCTCGGGGGCGCGCCCCCTTTGCAGTTCGATCCACGCAAGGTTGTTCAGGACCAGGGGATCGTCCCCCCCCGCATCCACTGCCAGGTAAAGGCTACGGGCGGCCCCCTCCAGGTCTCCTGACAGGAAAAGGACCTCGCCCAGCATGGAATGGGCTTCCGGACGTCCGGGTTCCTGGGCGGCGGCGGCTTCCAACAGGGGGATCGCCCTTTCAAACCGTTCGCTCTGGATGTAGATGGAGGCCAGGCGCAAACGATCCTCATAGGCCATTACCCTGCCGCCCCTCCGAACGGGGAGCGCACAGGAAGCGAGCAGAAAAACCATGACCAGAATCACAACCCATGATTTATGGATCAAGATTGTTCCTCCTCCGAAAAATACAATGCCCAGAAAGCGGCCGCGGACCAGAAATCCATAAACCTTTCTTCCTCCATCCAGCTGACCTTTCCATCCCCCCACAGGAGGAAAAAACCGGGGGAACCGCCGGAAAAACCGTTCACGACCACAAAGTGACCGTTTGAGCCTCGAAAACCCGGATACCTGAGGATGACGATGGCGGGGAAACCTTTTTTCAGCTCTGCCCTGAGGGTCCCCCCTGTACCCTCGACCTGCCTCGATTCAACCCCTCTCCGCCGGGACTCAAGATAAAGATCCATCGTCAGGACCCCGCCGGCGCCGGGGCTGTAGGTGGCCCCGGCAACCTCAAGGGGATCGGTTTTGATGCCGAGATAGTTTAAAACAGCTGCCAGAGCGTAGGGCCCGCACATCAGCGGCTCCTGCTCATAGGGTACTACCCCGAGAAATACATCCGCATCAGGAAATCGCTCCGGGGATGTCACGCGGACGGTGCAGGCGACGGAATTCGCAATCACCAGCGCCATCAGAAAAACCGCCGGCACCCCCCTTTTCCTCATCACTTGATGATGATCTCCTTGTTGAGCAATTTGACGATCAGGATGACCAGCAGAATAAGGACGGCCAGGGACACGAGGGTTCCGATCCCTCCATCCCCCCCGGCCTGCAGGCTCTCCAACTGATCCAGCACCGCCTGGCGTTCGTCAGGGGAGAGGGATTCCAGACGGGCCTTGATCTCCTCTGACGACAGCCCGGCGCGGGAAAGACGCTCCGAAAGAAGTTCATCTTCCAGCGCCAGCGTAACCGAGGAAAGAACGTCCCCATCCATCCCGGCCAGGGCCCCTTCCGAGGGGGAGACGAAGGCCGCCCTCACAGTCCCGGGAAACAGAACAGCCCCGGAGAGAAAAAGGACCAGATACCAGCAGACCAGGCGGCAAACGGGCTTTCCAGGCATTTTGCGCATAACCTATCTCCTTTCCAGAAACGGTCCCAACGAGAAAACCAGCTTTTTTACCGCACTCTCAGATTTATCCATCCATGCTGCCGCTGCGGTACCCTTCCATATCCAGGGTTATGAAGCGATAGCCGAGGCCTTTAAGATCCGATACGATGCCAGCCCTGATGTCGTCTTCGACGAGGAGTTTGATTTTTTCCGGAGGGACCTCGATCCGGACCACATCCCCATGGACCCTCAGCCGGATCCCCACAAGCCCCCGTTCTTTCAGAATGGCCTCGCCTCTCGCCGCGCGGAGGACATCATCCCTGCCTATCCGCGTCCCCACGGGAAATCTCGTGGCCAGACAGGTTGAGGAAGCCTTGTTCCAGACGGAAAGCCCCTCCTCCCTTAAAGCCTCCCGGACCATCTCCTTGGTTAAACCCGCCTCGCGCAGCGGACTTCGTATGTCCATTTCGGCCAGCGCTTTCATCCCCGGCCTCGCTTCCGGCGAATCCCCCGCGTTGGTGCCGTCAAGGACCCAGGGGATGCCTCTTTCCCGGGCCATTTCCCGGAGCCTGGAGAAAAGAAGCCTTTTACACTGGTAGCAGCGCGAAGGATCGTTCCCCGAAACCTCCGGCAGGGACAGGGGATCAAGGCGGACCGTCAGGATAGGGGCGCCGATCCCGGAAGCCCATTTTATCCCGTCTTCCAGCTCCCCCGGGGGCAGGAGTGAATGGTCCACCATTACGGCCGTGACGGATTCCCTGCCGAGGACCTGAAGGGATCGCCAAAGGAGAAAGGCGCTGTCGACACCCCCGGAAAAGGCCACAAGGACCTTCCCCATGTTTCGGAGAATGGAATCAAGGGGGGAATAGTTCATCCGGACGTCCGGAAGGCCGGGGGAACATCTCAAATATGATAGGTGAAGGGGTGTTCGAACTCCCTTTTCACCCCGGCTTTTTTGGCCCTCTCGCAAAGATCGGCGATGGTTATGGAATTGAAGAAATTTTCTATCTCTCCGCTCAGGTCCATCCACATTTCCTTGGCCACGCACACGTTTGCCCGTGGACATCTTTTCTTCGGGGCCTTGCTGGCGCAGAAGACGAGCTCGAAAGGTCCTTCAGTTGCCTCGACGACCTGGGCGAGGGTCACTTCCTTCGGATCCTTCAGAAGATAATATCCGCCCCTGGGACCCCTTTTGCTTCCCAGGACTTTGGCCTTCTTGAGCTTCTGGAAGATCTGTTCCAGATAACGGGGGCTGATGACCTGCCGCCTGGAGATGTCCTTGATCTGGGTCGGCAGACCCACCGAGTGGTAGGCGATATCAAAAAGAGCCCGGACGCCGTAGCGGCTTTTGGTTGAAAGTCTCATGCTAAAAAGCCCCTTTCGTGATAATTAAACATAGTTTTAAGGTATTTTTTTACAGTTCTTTTGTCAAGAATAAAGACCGGCAAAAACTGAGGGAAACCTGTCCGGGGTCGGAAGTCAGGGACGGCGAAACGGAATCAGGAACCCCGGACCCGGGAAACGTCGCTGATAACAAGGGGGAAAACGGGCCGGGAATACAGGAGGAACGGGGATTTTCATGCTGTCGGCGTGGCAGGATCCTGAAGCCCATGAAACTGAAAAGGTTTAATTCCTGGGATCTCACTGCGGTCGAAGCCCTTCGCCAGCAGAGCCGCCTCGCGGAAATGGTCCGTGGAGGAACGCTCCCTGACCCGGCCTCCATACTGGGTCTGGACGTCTCCTACCGACGGGTGGAAAAGGCATTCACTGCCGGCGCCGTTCTCCTTTCTTTTCCAGGCTTCGAAATGCTGGAAAGTATCTCCCGGACCGGGACCTCCATATTCCCCTATATTCCGGGACTCCTT
>JAFGWO010000234.1 GCA_016937135.1 Pseudomonadota bacterium | reverse complement strand
ACAGACCCGCTGGAACCGGAAAAAGACCGCCAGGATCCTGGATGTGAGCTACAAAACCCTCCTAACCAAGATAAAGGAGACAGGCCTCGATGAAAGATAAGCGATTTTTCCCGGGCTTCGCGGTTTTCCTGGTCCTTTTCCTTCTCGCGCCGATGTCAGCCATCGCCCAGGAGGGGGAAATCCCGGACAATGGCAGGAATTCGGGGGATTACATCATTGGCCCCGGAGATCTCATCGAGGTGGTGGTCTGGAAAAACGAGGACCTATCCGGGCAGTTCCGGGTGCGGCCGGACGGAAAATTCTCCATGCCCCTCATCGGCGATGTCATTGCCGCGGGGAAAACAACGGCTGCGATCAACATGCAGGTCCAGACCAAGCTGCAGCTCTTTGTCGAGACCCCCTTTGTAAGCACGATCATCAGGGAGACCGCTTCCAATCGGGTCTATGTCCTGGGAGAAGTACGCACTCCCGGGGCGTATCCCATCGAGGGGTCCCTGACCGTCCTGCAGGCCCTGTCCCTCGCCGGCGGGTTCACGGAGTTCGCCATCCGGGACCGCCTTACGCTGATCAGGGGAGCCGGGGAGAAACAGCAGAAATTCACCCTGAGCTACAGGAAGATCCTGTCCGAGCCGGGCAGTGAGTTCAATATGGTCCTCCAGAGGGGCGATACCCTTGTCGTCCCCTGACAAGGCGGATTTGATATGAATAACACGATGAAGATAACCCTCGCGGCGTTGATCGCATTGGCCGGCACAGCCGTAACAGCCCAGGGCATTGACCTTTCCGGCACCGCAAGGATCGGCGCGACTGTCAGCGACAACATCAACCGGAGCCCTTCAGGCTTCGAGGAGGACGGAAGCATCCTGACCCAGGGAATCGGCGTTCTGGCCTCCCAGGGAAGGGGAAGGCGGACTTTTCTCCTGACCCTCGACGGGGGGTGGGAGACCCTGGAGAGCGAGAGCGAGTCCAGTTCCGAGCAGGTCTACCGGATGGATCTCGAGTTGGGACTCCCCCTGAGCCGCACGGGCCGGCTCGAGGCGACGGCAGGGGCATCCAGGGAGACTTCAACTCCTGAACCAGGTGACCCCGTCCAGGAGAGGACCCTGGTGAAGCGATCCCGGGCCGGGCTCCTTGTTGGAAACGACCCGAGCGCTGTTGCCCGATGGGAGGCCGGTGTTGACGGCAGCCGGGAGGAGCGGGAGGACGCTGACGATATCCGGGAAATCACCGGAAGGGTTTTCTGGTCGAGGGATTTGAGCCGGGTAAGGACCCTTTCCCTGGAGGGGACGGGCCTTAGAGGGTCCGATGATATCGACGAAACATCCTGGCGGGATTTTTCAGCCGAAATGGAGCTTTCGGACAGGCTCTCCCCGTCCTTCACGAGGACCTTAACCCTGGATTGGGAAAAGAGGGTCTTCGAGGACGAGGAAGGGGTCGAGGGGGACTCCTGGATGGCGGGGGTCGAGGCGGGTTATGAATCACGGAGAGAAGGTGGTTTATCCCATTCGGGCACCCTGGGAATTTCCCGCATGACCCAGACTTCCGGGGAAGATACATGGGAACCCCGCGCATCCTTCTCTGTGGAAAAGGCGCTGTCTCGCACCACGACGGCCGATGCGGGGATTGAGTTCAGGACCCTCATGCAGGACCCCCGGGAAGATGAGCTGGAGAGGACACGGCAGCGGAGCGCCTCAGCCGGCCTCATGTGGGCCGCATCCAGACAGTTTTCCGTGGGGCCCCGCGTGTCGTATCTCTTCGAAGATATTATCGGCCGGACGGTGGCCGACCGCGAGGACGAAACCATTATCGCCAGGATCGACGCGAGGTGGACCCCATACACCACATGGCTGATGGAGATGGGTTTCGTGGCGGAAAAGCAGGAAAGCACCGATCCTTCCGAAGAACTAACCGAGAGAAGGATCGAGGTGCGGGCCTCGAGCATCTTCCGGTAATCCGGCAGCAAGGGACAGGACCAAATGACCACCGAGAATCAGGGAAGCGACATTCAGCGCCTCATCGAGATCGTTTGGAGGAGGAAGTGGGTTATCCTCTTCCCCTTCCTGGTGATCTTCCTTGCCGTCGCCTTCTGGGGCCTTTACCTCCCCAACCTCTACCAGAGCACCGCGTCCATCATCGTGGAGCCCCAGAAGGTGCCCGCAGAGTACGTGAGGTCCACCATCTCCACCGACCTGGAGGACCGCCTTCGCACCATCTCCCAACAGATGACCAGCCGGACCAAGCTCCTGAAGGTCATAGAGGAACTGGATCTTTACCCGGAGATGACGGCCGAAAAGGTCCCCTCCGAGGTACTGGTCGCCCGGATGCGAAAGGACCTTGCCATCGAGGCCCCCACAGCACGGAGGGGATCTCCGGCCGACTTCTTCCAGGTGAGCTATCTTCACCCTGAGCCCAACAAGGCCATGCTGGCGGTTTCCCGCCTCGTCTCTCTCTTTATAGAAGAGAGCCTCCGGGGGCGCGAACAGCAGGCCCAGGGGACGACCCTTTTTATCGAGGAGGAGCTCGAAAAGTTAAGGACGGTCCTTGAAGAGCAGGAACGGGCCATCCAGGAGTACAAGAGCCGGTATATGGGGGCGCTTCCCGATCAGCTCGACGCCAACCTCAGGATGTTAGACAACCTCCAGCTCCAGCTATCGGATAACCAGGAGGCCCAGCGGGAGACCGAGGATCGTCTCATGCTCCTCGAGCGGGAGAGGAGCCGGCTGGAAGGGGAGATGAGGGTGGCCGCCGGAGCTGTTGGGGAAGACGGAACGGTCACTGGGGCCGGTGCGACCTTGAACGAACTCCTGCTCCAGCAGGATGAGCTTCGCCGGCGGGTGGCGAGCCTTGAGAGCATGTACACGGAACTTCACCCCGACCTTATCACGGCCAGGAAGGAACTGGCCCGCACCGAAGAGCGGATCCGTGAGGTTTCCGAGAGCCTGGGCTCTGCCCCGGCGCAAGCCCCCTCCCGTGGGGTGGCAGTGCCCGGGTCCGCCGCATCATCCGAGCTTTCCGCCCTCAGGCGCCAGATGGCGGAAGTCAGGCCCCGCCTTTCGGCCCTTAGGCAGGAGGAAACTGATCTCAAGGCCCGAATAGGCCAGCTTCAGCAGCGGGTCGAGGCCGCGCCTCAGCGGGAGCAGCGCCTCCTCCAGCTCACCCGGGACTACGAAAACACCAAGGCAAGCTATGAGGACCTCCTGGGCAAGAAGCTCGAGGCAACCCTTTCGGAGAACCTGGAACGGCGACAGCAGGGGGAGAACTTCCAGATCCTTGATCCTGCCAATTACCCGGAAAAACCCTTCCTGCCCGACAGGAAAAAGATCATCGCCATGGGTTTTGCCGGGGGCATCGGTTCAGGCCTCGGCCTGGCGTTCCTCCTCGAAATGCTCTTTCCCGCCTTCTATTCCCTCAAGCAGCTTAAGGGCCGGGAGGAATTCCCCATTATCATCGGGATCCCCTACATCAAAAGCGTCAGGGAGAAGCGAAGCCGGGGGAGAAGGTTGATCCTGGGCACGGGGGCCATTGTGGTCGCGGCCGTCGTCGCCCTGTTCCTGTTTAACCGGTACGTGGCAGGCCTTGACCAGGTGCTTTCTGCCATCGGGGAAAACCTCAAGGGGATGATGTGATGGCCGAACAGGATCTGGAAAAGACCCTCACCGAGAGCATGCTCCTTGAGAACTTCGAGGCAGGCCCCGAGGACGGCCCTTCCCGTTTCCTTGAAAAAAGGGGGAAGGAAAAAATCGACGAGAGGCTCGTGGTCTACCACCGGCCCCGCTCGGTTGAGAGCGAATATTTCCGGTTTTTAAAGCACCGCATCGAGCAGCAGATGGATGAGAAAAAAGACGGAAAGGGAAAGGCGATCCTCATCACCGGGCCAAACCTCGGAATCGGGAAGAGTACCTGCGCCATTAACCTCGCCCTGGTTTTCGCGAGGTCCTTCGGGGAAAAGACCCTCCTTTTTGACGCGGATTCGCGGCGGGGAACGACTCAGAAATACCTCGGGATCGAGGAAAAGGACCTTCCCGGGTTCGTGGATGTCCTGACCCTGAAGGAGAAGGCCGGGTCGGTCCTCGTCAACACGGGGCTTTTCGACATGCTCTATTTCCCGAGCGGGACATTCAACGAATCCTTCCTGGATCATCTGAAAGGAAAAGAGATTGCCCATCTGATCCAAAGTTTAAAGGAACGGTTCCAATACATCATCATCGATGCCCCCCCGGCCTTTCCCATGCCGGAGACGGCCATCCTCGCCCAGAACTGCGACGGAGTCTTCATCGTCCTCCGGGCGGGCCGGGACGGCCAGGAGGACCTGGAACAGGCGAAAGAAGCCCTGGAGGGTGCGAACATCATGGGGGTCATCCTTAACGCGGTCCGGACGACCCCCGGGCAGAGATACCGTTCCTACGGATATTATGGCTACTACGGGAAGCATTCCGGAGAGGCAGGGTAGAAAGAATGATTTCCCAAGGGTTTTCAATACCTGATGCTTCCCATTCAGACGCCGGGTCGAAGCCGGATGTCGTCACGGCTGAGAGCCGGCGTTGGTATGTGCTCAAGGCAAAGCCCAGGGACGAGCTTCTCTGTCTTCAGGAGATGGCCCGCAGGGAAATCGAAGCCCTTTGTCCCATGACGAAGGAATTTCGGTTCCGGCGGCGGCGGCAGGAGGTGGTTCCCCTGTTCCCCGGATACATCTTCGCGCGGTTCGCTTTTCCGGATGATTACCACCGGGTCCGCTGGGCCAGGGGGGTTGCCTCCCTCGTGAGGTTTGGGGAGAGTGATCCGCCGGCCATCGAGGACGAGGTGGTGCGGGTTTTCACGGCAAATATGGACGAGCAGGGCCTCATTGATACGTCCCCCGAGCTTCATGAAGGGCAGAAGGTGCGGTTCCTCTCGGAGCCCCTGCGCGGTCTGATGGGGACGATTTTAAAATGCGGTTCGGGTCAGGGAAGGGTCAAGGTCCTTATGGACCTTCTCTACCAGGCCACGGTGGAAGTGGAACACTATCAGGTTCAGGCGATTTGATGCCAGGCCCACAGACTTTTTTCAAGTCCGGCATCCCGCACGGATGGGCGGAGCCATGTCCTGACAAACTGAAAGTCCAGAGTTGAGAGTCCAGTGACCAGAGGGGAAGGGTGAAGGAAAACACCGTAATTGAGTGAGGGTGTAGGGGCGAAATGGCTTTCGGCGCGTTCGTGCCCAGGTGGTGGAAAACCAGGCCAAAAAGCTGCCGTAGAAATGCTCTGAGGGAAAAGAAAGGGTGGAAATGAAGGCCAGAGTTTCTATGTTATACTTTACGTAAACTTGTCTGAAACGAAAAATGCTAAATCTGGTTTCGGGCACTTTTGACATTTTTGGTGATTTATGAGAAAAGGATTACACATTTGAGGCAAGAGACCAACAGCATGGGAAATTTTTTACCCAAAAAAATAATCTCTTTTACCTCCCCGAAAATTCATCCTTTTAGTAACTCATTGGAAAATAAAGAAAATCATGGATTGGCACGGAAATTGATATATTCAGGGTCCAAAGACAGCAACAGCATATTAATTACCGGGAGTCACAAAGCTTTGCACAGCATTCTTAAAAATAACGGGAACCTGCCCTGGAGAAAAGGACCCAGGGAACTGCTGTCCGTTGAGCAGTTCCGCGCCCTCGTCCTCCACGAGTGCGCCCGGTGCGACCGCAACTCCCACCAGTTCTCCCTCGTCGAGGTAGAGCTCCCCGGGCGCGGTAAAGATAAAAAAGAAATCGCTGTCAGCCTGGCCCGGAAAATCTTGAAGAGGATCCGCGCGACCGATGAGGCGGGATGGCTGGGTGAGAAAAGCCTCGGGGTTTTCCTCCCGGAGACCGGACGAGCCGGTGCCGAGATCTTTGCCAAAGACGTTTTCCCGGATTATGCATACCAGGTCTACACGTATCCGGACATTGCACCCGCGGGCAAGGCGGCGGGAGACTGCCCCAGCGAAAGGACCCTTTCCTGGCGAAGATCCCAAAGGACCGGCGATGCCAGAGGGAATGTTCCCGATGGCAAGGATTCCGAGCATTCTGTTGAACCCGCAACCCCTGCCCGGGTTTCCATCACCCAGGATCTGGAAGCGGTGGTCCACCCCGGGGGGGCGCCCTGGTGGAAAAGGGCTATCGATATTACAGGCGCGTCCATAATTCTGGCCCTGCTGTCGCCTCTCTTTCTCGTTGTCGCGGCCTACATCAAGATGGTGTCTCCAGGGCCGGTATTTTTCCGGCAGGAGCGCGTCGGGTATCTGGGGCGGCCTTT
>JAFGWO010000029.1 GCA_016937135.1 Pseudomonadota bacterium | reverse complement strand
GGGGCCCTGTCCATGATGGGCGGCGCGTCCCTCTCCACCTGCATCCTCCGGGCCGCCAAAATCGCCCCCTTGCCGTCCCTGGGCCGCCCCATGGGATCGATGACCCTCCCGAGAAGTTCCTCCCCCACGGGGACGTCCAGGACCCTTCCGGTGGGCCGCACCCGGCCGCCTGCGGAAAGGCCGGAGCTTTCGTCAAGCATGATCACCCCGACCCCATCCTCATCGAGGTTCAGCGCCATCCCGAGGGCGCCCCCTTTGAAAAGGAGAAGTTCCTCGGAGCGGGCTGAGGGCAGGCCCCGCAGGCGGATGATCCCCTCCTGGACAGAGACAATCCATCCGGCTTCCTCCAGGCGGGGACGCGCCGGCCCATCCTTGACCGCTTCCTGAACGGCCCGCAGGGCCCGATCCAGGACGGGGGTCAGCAACTTTTCATCCATGGATCTCTCCACTGGTGTCATTGGACGGTGCCGTCGGGCCTGCCTCCTCACCCTCCTTCCCGTCGGGGCGAATCACCCGGGAAAATTCATCCTTGGCGGCTTCCAGATAGCTGCCCATGCTCCAGGACAGACTCCGTCCTCCAAGCCTGGCCTCGACCCCGGCAATGAGGGATTCATCGATCTCGAACCGGACGGGCACGTCCTCTCCCAGGATTCGGCCAAGGGCCGCCTGAAGCTCCTCCCGCTGGGGGCCCGTAAGCTCCTTGGCGCTGACGACCTGAACGCTCCGGTCCTCTGCGAGGGAGGAACGGATCCTCTCCTTCTCTTCCCCGTCCAACTCCTCTATTTTCTGCAGGAATCTGCGAAAGACCTGTTCCTCAAGGTCGCTCCCCGTGAATTCCTTCAGGACCGACCGCGACACGGAAAAAACCTGCTCCCCGACACGTCTGCCAAGCTCCCTCAGGAAATCTTCCTTCTCCCGATCCAGGTTCTCGCCCCATTTTTCCCGGAGCTCTGCCACGTGATCGCGCTCCCTCTGGATCATCTCTTTCTTTTTCTCTTCGGCATCCTTCCTGGCTTCGTCCAGGATCTCCTTTTTGCCCTTTTCAAGCTCATCCCGTTCCCTGAGGAGGGATTCCCTCTCCTCCTCGGCCCGACTTCTCGTCTCCCGGGCCTCCTGGAGCTGTCCGGCGATGGTCTCTTGCCGCTTGTCCATGACCCTCAGTACGGGCCGGTAGAGGAAAGCCCGCAAAAGGACCACCAGGATAAGGAAATTGACGATCTGGGCTATGAATGTAAACCAGTCCATCTCCATGGGTCACGCCTCACTGAGCCAGAAAATATCTCCAGAAAGGGTTGGCGAAGATGAGGATGATGGATACGACGAAACAGTAGATCGCCGTCGACTCCACCATGGCCAGGCCCACAAAGAGGGTTCTTGTGATCTGCTGGGCCTCATCCGGCTGCTGGGCCATGGCGCTCAGCGCCTGGGCAAGGGCTCTTCCTTCCCCAAGGGCCGGCCCGATGGACCCGATGGCGATGGTAATCCCCGAAACGGCAATGGAAACGAGGCTCACAAGGGTCGCACTGTCCATTTTATGGTTCTCCTTTCCTTTCATCCTGGGCTTTTTCATCGGTCCTCCCCGTGGCGGCGGTGCCCGAAGCGATATAAACCATGGCAAGGACCGAGAAGATATAGGCCTGTATGACCCCGATCAATATGGAAAAAACATTCATCACCACAGGGAAGAACAGGGGCACCACCCCGATCAGGATAGCGGCGATGAGACTGCCGCTCATGATGTTCCCGAAGAGGCGGACCGCGAGGGCAAGAGTACGCGAAAGCTCCCCGATGATGTTAAACGGCAGCATGATCGGCGTCGGCTTGATGTAGTTTTTCAGATACGCGGAAAGCCCCTTGTCCTGTATCCCGAACAGGGGGACGGCGAAAAAAACGCAGACCGCCAGGGCGGCGGTGGTCGTGAGGGAACCGGTGGGAGACTGGTATCCGGGGATCACCCCGAGGACGTTGGAGAGGACGATGAACAGAAATAGCGTCCCTATAAAGGACAGGAAGCGCTCCGGGTCCTGGCGGCTGACTTCCCGGATCTGCTCCCTCAGGGTCCCAACCACCGCCTCGAGGGCGTTCTGGCCCCTCCCCATCTCGAAGCCGGGGGTAAGTTTCCGGGTGACGACGACGGAAACACCGACGAGGAGGGCCATCGTCACCCAGGTGAACACCAGGGTGGCATTGATGACCACGGGCCCCCACTGCCAGTAGACAACGGAATCAGGGGTGATGGTCACGGTCGGCTCCTTTATCCGCGGCCGCCGTCCCAGGCGGCGACGGCCTGAATTTCGAGGTCATCATTTCCCTCGCAAGGATAAAAACCAGGAACCCGGCCAGGAAACCGGCCAGGGATTCCCGCAGGACGAGCACGAAGCCGGCGGTCACGAGGATCACCCGGACAAGGAAGCTTCCGGCAAAGAGCAGGCCCGGCTTGCGCGCCGTGGGAAGGCGGTCTACCGTCATCTTCAGGCCGCCGAAGTACAGCAGCCCGAGAAGGCCCCCCGCGGCTCCTCCGATGATGATTTCCAGGGCAATCGCGTCCATCACCGTTTTTCGAGCTCTTTCCGGACCCAGAACCAGGCGTTAAAACATCCCGTCGCCAGCCCCGCCACAAGGAGCATGAGGGTCCAGGAATAGCGGCTTGGCCACGTCCGGTCGATCCAGAGACCTATCGCGACCCCGGCAAGGGTCGGGAGGGCGATGGACCAGCCCACCATCCCGAACATGCCCAGGCCGAACCAGACAACCTGGTCCTTCTCCTTTTCAGCCCGTATCCGCCGCTCCTCCCGGCGCCCGACCTCAGCGGACAGCCGTTCTTCTTCCTGACGGCGGGGATCGGTGGGGGGATCACCAGCGCTCACCGCCAACCTCCGTCTCCATGAGATCGCGGATGAAATCCGCCTCCAGCCTGGCCATGGCCGACCTGGTCATCTTCTCCCTTTCATCGAGGGCACGGAAGCTCTCCTGGACCATTTTCTCAAGTTTGCCCAGGTCGAGGCCACGGACGCCATGCCGGGTCGATACCCGGACGTCCTTGCCGGTCTTGACGAGGATCCCGCCATCGACGGCGACGAATATCTCTTTTCCTTTTTCATCCACGAAGGAGAGGATGCCCGGTGTCAGAGCGGTGACGAAATCCACGTGGCGCGGCAAAAGCCCGAAGGATCCGTTCCGGCCCTCGGCCCTGATGGCCGCGGCCTTTTCGTCCACCAGGATCTCCGAGGCGAGGAATATCCTGAGAGCCATCATGTCCCCGCACTCCCCTCGACTCCCTCCGGAAGGCTCTCCGGGGGAGCTTCCTTCTCTTTTCCGGATTCCCCGGAACCCCTTTTATTCTTCGCCTCCCCAATGGACCCGATCATGTAGAGGGACCGTTCGGGGTAATCCATGAATTCATCGTTGAGAGTGCGCTCGCACCCTTCCAGGGTGTCTTCCAGGGAAACGACCCGCCCCTCCTGGCCTGTGAACTGCTCGGTGACGACGAAGGGCTGGGTCAGAAACCGCTCCAGCCGCCTCGCCCGCTGCACCGTCCGGCGGTCCTCCCTCGACAATTCCTCCAGGCCCAGCATGGCGATGATGTCCTTTAAATCCTCGTATTCCGCCAGGGTCTCCTGCGTCTTGCGGGCGATGTCATAGTGCCTGCGGCCCACCACCAGAGGGGACAGCATCTTCGAGCCGGAGTTGAGAAGATCGATGGCCGGATAAAACCCCTTGCTGGCCCGGTCCCTCGAGAGGACGATGGAAGCGGAAAGATGGCTGAAGGCGTGGACAGCGGCCGGATCGGTGAAGTCATCCGCGGGGACGTACACGGCCTGGATAGAGGTCACGGAGCCGTCCCGGGTGCTGCATATCCTCTCCTGCAGATCGGCCAGCTCCGTAGCAAGGGTCGGCTGGTAGCCGAGGCGGGAGGGGATGCGCCCGAGGAGCCCTGACACCTCGCTCCCCGCCTGGATGAAACGGAAAATATTGTCGATGAGAAGGAGGACATCCTTGCCGGCAGAATCCCTGAAATATTCCGCCACCGTGGCGGCGGCCAGCCCCACGCGGAACCTTGCTCCGGGCGGTTCGTTCATCTGACCGAACACGAGGACGGTCTTGTCGAGGACCTTGACTTCCTTGAGCTCCCGGTAAAGCTCCTCCCCTTCCCGGCTCCGCTCCCCTATGCCGC
>JAFGWO010000233.1 GCA_016937135.1 Pseudomonadota bacterium | reverse complement strand
TTGGCGGAGGAGCGGGGATCGGCCTTGCAATTACCAGAGAACTTGTCGAGGCTCACGGGGGACAGGTGGGCGCCGAAAGCGCTGACGGAAAAACCTGCATATGGATGACCCTGCCGGCGTAACCCCCTTTCAACCTTCATCTGTCAGCGAATTCTCCCAACTTTACGGAATCTTTACGTAACTGTTTTCACAGTTTTAAAGTAGGGTTTTATCTTGTAACCAGTCGCAAAGGTTATTTTTTTTAATTGTTCACAAAGGAGGAAGCAAATGAATATATCGGCAAGGAAATCGACAATACTCGGGATTTTCGCCACCTTTGTCCTTTTTTCTCAACCGGGCCTCGCCGCGGAGATGATGAACAAGGGAGAGGTGAACAACAGTATGAATGATTCACAAAAAGCGATGACGCAGCAGCCAACCATGCCTTCTGAAGAAATGAACATGGAAGAGCCTGTGATCGGAAAACGTGAGTTCACAGTGCCGAGTGATGACCAATTGCGTGAGCGTCTTACACCTCTTCAATACAAGGTCACCCGTGAAGGGGCGACTGAAGAGCCTTTCAATAACGCATACTGGGACAACCATGAGCCTGGCTTGTATGTAGACATTATCTCCGGCGTTCCTCTTTTCAGCTCGACCGACAAGTTTGAATCAGGGACCGGGTGGCCAAGTTTCACCCGGCCGGTAGATCCGGAGGCCATAGCCATTCACAAGGATCGCAGCTTTTTATTCATCGTGCGTGACGAGGTCCGCGGAAAGCTGTCCGACGCGCACCTGGGACATGTGTTTGATGACGGGCCCCCACCGACAGGCCTGCGTTACTGCATGAATTCAGCCGCATTGCGGTTTATTCCCGCTGCCGATCTCGAGAAGGAAGGTTATGGAAACTACATCTCCCTTTTTAAATGATACACTGTATTTAAAAGAGGTAGGATCATGATATCGAAACGAGTTTTAATACTTGCGATTATGATGCTGTCAATATCAACTCACGCGTTTGCGGCTAAAGCCATTTTAGCCGGGGGATGCTTCTGGTGTATGGAAGCTGATTTCGAGAAGTTGGATGGCGTCTCTGATGTCGTCTCGGGGTTCACCGGGGGGACGCTGAAAAACCCGACCTATGACGGCAACCATGAAGGGCACTATGAGGCGGTCGAGATCACTTATGAACCTCAAAAAATCAGTTACCAGAAGCTGCTCGACCACTACTGGGTCAATATCGACCCGTTCGACGAGGGCGGGCAATTCTGTGACCGCGGGCCCAGCTATCGTGCAGCAATTTTCGTTGCCAATGAAGAAGAAAGATTAATCGCGGAAAAATCCAGGGAAAAAGTCCAGGCGATGTTTTCGAACCAGAAAATTGTAACTCCAATCTTGCCTGCGACAACATTCTGGCCGATACAAGGAGATGAGAGTTATCATCAGGATTACTATAAAAACTATTCGGTTCGTTATAAGTATTATCGCTGGAGATGTGGAAGAGACAAAAGGCTTGAAGAAATCTGGGGAGACAAGGCGGCACATGAATAACCTGTCGCAGCCGCGACTGCGACAAGCAATGATAATCCATACCCATCTGAATACATCAACAGCTTGCCATTGGTTATTGTTTCTATTTTTAGCATCTCCAATAAGGTTGATGACTTCGCAAAAAGTCATCAACGCGCCCTGCGCGGGGCGCCCGGATCAAGGAACAGGGTTGTAAGTCCTTGATCCGTGAGGAAAGGGAAAACCACGTTTTTCCCTTTCCGTGGAGCAAAAAGTCCCGAATTGGACTTTTTGCGACTCTATCAAGGTTGGACTTTCTCAGGTAAGGAAGCACTGGTCCAGGGTATCAACCCGAAGGTCCGGACTCTGGAGAAGACGATGAACTGTTTTGAAAGGGAGATCGCCAGGGAAGGAAGAGAAGGCCTCTTCGCAGACCGAATCGATGTGATCCAGGTCAACGTCGGATTGCGGTGCAACCAGAGCTGTGCCCACTGTCACCTGTCCGCCGGTCCTGAGTGCAGCCAGGTCATGGATTCAGCCACCATGGAGAAAGTCGTCACCCTGGCGGGGCAGAGCAGGCCGGCAATGGTGGATATCACCGGCGGGGCGCCTGAACTGAACCCCAACCTGAGCCACTTCATCACAGCACTAGACCAGGAGGGCCTAAGGATCCAGGTACGCACCAACCTGACGGCCCTCCTGGAGCCGTCCAGCGAGGGATTGATGGAGGTTTTCAAGGCCCGCCGCGTCAAGCTGGTGGGGTCCTTTCCCTGCTACCTGGAGGAGAACGTGAGGGCTCAGAGGGGGCAGGGGGTGTACGAGAGCAGCGTCGAGGTCATCCGCAGGCTCAACAGACTCGGATACGGCGTCGAGGACGGCCTTGACCTGAACCTCGTCTACAATCCGGGGGGAGCCTATCTTCCGGGAGACCAGGGGCTCCTCGAGGCCGATTACCGAAGGGAGTTAAGGGCCAGGTTCGGGATCGCTTTTTCAGGCCTTTTTACCATTGCAAACATGCCCATCGGTCGTTTCTCGGATATGCTTTTCGGTAAGGAACGACACGAGAGATACATGAAGCTGCTGATGGATTCCCATAACCCCGACACTCTCCCGGGTCTCATGTGCCGCAGCCAGGTCAGCATCGGGTGGGACGGCACCCTTTACGATTGCGACTTCAACCTAGCTTTGGGCCTGTCCATGAACCACGGCGCTCCCGACCACATCGACCGGTGGGATCCCGAGTCAGTGAAGACGAGAAGGATTGTCACAGGGGATCACTGTTTCGGGTGTACCGCTGGCTGCGGATCCTCGTTCGGGGGGGCGCTGGCGGAAAGATGAAAAAGAAGGGTGCGGGGCGATTAAAACCGAGCGACACACAAACGCGGATGCATGGGTAAAAAGCTGCGGGTAAGATCTGATCAGGATTTCTCTCCGCGTGTCCTTTTCTCCGCGTAACCGCATCGAGGGATCCCCTCTGAACCTTTCCACAAGCTCAGGGCATGCCCTGGACTCTGAACTTTGAAATGTTCGTTTCCTTTGTACAGAGGACCGATCCTATGGATGGAAAAGAGATTCATCCAACCCGATCCACCGGCCTCTGGCGTCCCATCCTTCTCATCGTCCTCGTAGTTGCGCTCATCGTCCTTAGCCGGGTTCTGGGGGCGGGAGAACAGCTGGCACGCCTGAGGACCTGGATCGAATCCCTGGGGGCCATTGGACCCCTTGTTTTCACCGCCGTCTATGCAGTGGCCACCGTTGCGGCCCTCCCGGGTTCCGTGCTTTCGGTCGCTGCCGGAGCCCTGTTCGGTCCTGTCCTCGGTGTGATCACGGTCATATTTGCGGCCACGCTGGGAGCATCCCTGGCCTTCCTGGTTTCCCGCTACTTTGCCCGCCGGGCCGTGGAAGGCTGGCTGCAGGAAAACGAGCGGTTCCGGAAGCTGGACGACCTGACGGAAAAACACGGCGACATCATCGTCGCCATCACCCGTCTCATCCCCGTTTTCCCTTTCAACCTGCTCAATTACGGTTTCGGTCTCACGAAGGTGCCCTTCGGGACCTACGTTCTCTGGTCCTTCCTCTGCATGCTTCCAGGAACCATCCTTTACGTGGTGGGATCGGCCGCCATTTTCGAGGCCGCGGCAAAAGGAGAGGTCCCGTGGATCCTCGTGGTTGTGGTCCTTCTGATCCTGGGACTGATCACCGTTCTGGCGAGGAGCGCCAGGAGGCGGTTGGGCCGGGAGGAGACATCAACAGAACCGGCCGAGGAGAATCGGGCCCATGAGTGAACAGGATCTCGTCATCCCAAAGGACCGGTACAACCAGGAACTGGTGGAAAACGTCCATCCCTCCGGATGGACAAACCCGGATCCGGCCGGGAAGTATAACCTCGTGGTGCTCGGCGCCGGTACGGCCGGTCTGGTCACAGCCGCGGGCGCGGCCGGGCTGGGAGCTAGGGTGGCTCTCGTTGAAAAGCACCTCATGGGGGGCGACTGCCTCAATTTCGGCTGCGTGCCTTCCAAATGCCTTATCAGATCGGCAAGGGCCGCCGCGGAGGTGCGTGATGCTTCCCGTTACGGTGTCTGTGTGCCGGGCGGTTACGAGGTCGATTTCCCAGCCGTGATGGAGAGAATGAGAAAACTACGAGCGGGCATCAGCCCCAACGATTCGGCGAAGAGGTTCTCCGAACAGTTGGGGGTGGACGTGTACCTTGGGGAAGGCCGTTTTACGGGAACGAAAACGGTCCAGGTCGGAGATGCCGTTCTCCAGTTCCGAAAAGCGGTCATCGCTACCGGGGCCAGGGCCTTTAAGCCCCCTGTCGAAGGGCTCGCGGAGGCGGGGTTTCTCACCAATGAGACGGTCTTCACCCTGACGGATCGGCCGGAGCGGATGGCGGTCATCGGGGCCGGTCCCCTGGGGTGCGAGCTCGCCCAGGCATTCCAGCGCCTCGGATGCAGGGTGTCCCTTCTGCAGAGGGGGCCCGGCATCATGCCGCGGGAAGATCCGGATGCAGCCGGGATAGTCCTGGAATCCATGCGCAGGGACGGGGTCGCCATTTACCTGTCTAGCGATGTGAAGCGTATCGAGAGGACGCGGGAGGGAAAAAAGGTTCACATCGAGGTCAACGGCAAGGGCCTGCAGGTGACCGTGGACGAGATTCTCGTGGGAACGGGGAGGGTCCCCACTGTGGAAGGGCTGGGTCTCGAGGCGGCTGGAGTCCGGTACGATGACCGAGGGGGAGTGATGGTGGATGAGTTCCTGCGCACCAGCAACCCGGCGGTCTTCGCTGCCGGTGACGTTTGTTCCGCCTACCGTTTCACCCACACAGCGGACGCCCAGGCACGCATCGTAATTCAGAACGCCCTGTTCCGGGGACGGAAGCGCAGCAGCGCCCTGACCGTACCCTGGTGCACCTACACCGATCCGGAGATCGCCCACGTTGGGATATTCGAACGGGACGCCCGGGAAAAAGGCGTTCTGGTGGACACCTTTACCATACCCATGCAGGATGTCGACCGCGCCGTCACCGACGGGGAGACGGACGGCATGGTCAGGATCCACGTGAGGAAGGGAACCGACAGGATCCTGGGGGCCACGGTTGTGGCCCGGCATGCGGGGGAGATGATCAGCGAAATCTCAACGGCCATGCAGGCAGGGATGGGGCTGGGATCGCTTTCCGGGGTCATCCATCCCTATCCCACCCAGGCCGAGGCTTTCAGAAAAGCGGCGGATGCGTACAACCGGACGAGGCTGACACCGATGGTGAAGAAGGTCTTTAAACTGATCCTGAAATGGGAAAGAAGAGGGGGGTAAAATAAAGAATTCAGAAGACAGAAGGCAGAAGTGGGTCAATCCAGGTCCTCCGAAATTTTTCTGCTGTAAACCTCAAGGATTTTGCTTACTTCCTCCAGTCTGTCTTCTGACAAAACCATGAACTCCCTCATCATTTTTACAAGATTCCCCCTCCCCGGCAGGACAAAGACCCGCCTCATTCCTGCTCTCGGTGAGCAGGGCGCGGCTGACCTGCACCGGGCCATGACCGAACGTACCG
>JAFGWO010000232.1 GCA_016937135.1 Pseudomonadota bacterium | reverse complement strand
GGTGGCCAAGCAGGAGATAATGACCCTCAACGTTGGGCCCCACCATCCCTCAACCCACGGGGTCCTTCGCCTTATTGTTGAGCTGGACGGCGAGCGGGTCCTCAGCATAACGCCGGACATCGGGTACCTTCACAGGGGCATCGAAAAGCTTTCGGAGAGCAAGAAGTTCCTCCAGGTCCTGCCCCTGACCGACCGGATGGACTACATGAGCTCAGGCACCAACAATCTGGCCTATATCCTTGCCGTGGAAAAGCTGCTGGGGATCGATGTTCCCCCGAGGGCCCGCTTCATCCGGACCATTATGGCGGAAATCACCAGGATCAACAGCCACCTCCTCGGGATCGGTTCGGCCGCCGGCGACTGCGGCGCCGTCTCCATGCTCCTCTACTCCCTCAGGGAGAGGGAGGGATGCCTCGATCTCTTCGACGAGACCACAGGCGGGCGCATGATGCTGACCTACTACAGGCCGGGCGGCGTGGCCAACGACCTCCTCCCCGGCTTCGAAGACAGGCTCAAGGCCTTCCTGGACAAATTTCCCAAAAAGCTGGACGAATACGACACCCTTCTCAAAAACAACCGGATCTGGCTCAAGCGCCAGGTGGGGATCGGGTATATCAGCCGGGAGGACGCCCTCTCCTACGGGCTCACCGGCCCGACGGCCAGAGGTTCCGGCATCGACCGCGACATCCGCCGCGACGAGCCCTACGAGGCTTACGACGAAGTTCAGATCAACGTCCCGGTTTACACCGATTGCGACGCCTATTCCCGGTGGCGGGTGAGAATGGACGAGATGAGGGAGAGCGTAAACATCCTCCGCCAGCTCATCGCAAGGATCCCCGACGGCCCTTACATCAATCACGAAGCCGCCAAGTATGTCCTGCCGGAAAAGCCCCGCGTCAAGGATTCCATGGAAGCCCTCATCCACCATTTCAAACTGGTGGTCGAGGGGCTGGCGCCGCCCAAAGGCGAGGTTTACAGCAGCATCGAGGGACCCAAGGGGGAGATAGGGTTCTATATCGTGAGCGACGGAACCCCCCACCCCTACCGCATGAGGGTCCGGCCCTCGTGTTTTGTGAACCTCCAAGCCATCCAGAAGATGGGGCCCGGAAACATGATGTCCGACGTCCCGGCCATCATCGGGAGCATTGACATAGTCCTAGGGGAGATCGACCGGTGAGCGTCCAAGAGCTGTTCTCTGATGCCGAGCTTAAGAGTATCCAGGAGATTGCCTCCAGGTATGAGGAGCCCGGTTCCGCCCTGATGCCCCTTCTCCATTATGTTCAGCAGATCAGGGGATATCTGGGCGAGGACGAGATGGCCTTTATCGCGGACTTTCTCGGGATCACGCGGGTCAGGGCCTATGAGGTGGCGACCTACTACACCCTTTACTACACCAAACCCAGGGGCCGCCACACCATCCAGGTCTGCCGGAACCTCAGCTGCACCTTGGCGGGTGCCGAAGGGATCGTCGACTTCCTCAAAAAGGAACTTGAAATCGAGGTTGGAGGCACTACCGCGGATGGAATGTTCTCCCTGGTTGAGGTGGAGTGCATCGGGTCCTGCGACAAGGCGCCCGCCATCATGATCGATGGGGATCATCATGGCCCCGTGACGCCTGAGTCCCTCAGGGAAATTCTGAACACATACAGGGGCAAGCCGTGAGCGAACTGAAGATACTCACAAAACGAGCGGGTCTGCCGGATTCGGTGAAGATCGACACGTATCTTGCCAACGACGGCTACAAGGCCCTGACGAAGGCCCTCAAGGAGATGACCCCCGCCCAGGTGCGCGACGAGGTCCTCAAGTCCAAGCTGCGGGGCCGCGGAGGCGCCGGTTTCGCGACGGGAATGAAATGGGATTTCGCCTCCAAAAATACGACGAAGCCCAAATTCATCGTCTGCAACGCCGACGAGGGGGAGCCCGGGACTTTCAAGGACCGGGTCATCCTGAAATTCGACCCCCACGCCCTCCTGGAAGGCATGGCCATCGCGGCCTTCGCCGTCGACGCCGACCACGGATACATCTATATCCGGGGAGAGTACCCGGAAGAGGCCCAGATCCTCATGGATGCCGTCAAGGAAGCCGAGGAGCGCGGGTATCTCGGCAAAAACATCCTCGGGTCCGACCTGAGCTTTACCATTACCGTCCACCGGGGCGCGGGAGCCTACGTCTGCGGGGAGGAAACGGCGCTGATCGAGTCCCTGGAAGGAAGCAGGGGGCAATCAAGGATCCGTCCCCCCTTCCCGGTCAACAGCGGCTACCGCAAGCTGCCCACGGTGGTCAACAACGTCGAGAGTCTTTCCTGTGTTCCCCACATCGTCCTCAACGGCGGGGCGTGGTTTGCCGGGATCGGCAACCCCGAATGTCCCGGGCCCAAGCTGTTTTCCATCAGCGGGGCTGTGGAAAAACCGGGGGTTTATGAATTGCCCATGGGGGTTCCTCTAAGGGAACTGATCGAAACCGCGGGGGGCATGAAGGACGGGAAGGCTTTCAAGGCCGCTTTCCCGGGCGGGGCTTCCTCGGCCTGCATGGACGCCTCCGAGATCGACACGGGGCTGGACTTTAACTCCCTGGCCGCCATCGGGACGATGCTGGGCTCGGGGGCCGTCATGATCCTCGACGAGACGGCCGACATGGTGAAGGCCGCCTATGTCCTGACCCGCTTCTTCGACCACGAGTCCTGCGGAAAATGCACCCCGTGCCGCGAGGGCCTTACCTGGGTCAAGCAGGTCATGGCCGGCATCCTTGAAGGGAAGGGGACTGAGGAGGACCTCGATCTTCTCCTGGACATCTGCGAGCAGATCCAGGGGGCTTCCTTCTGCGGACTGGGCGATGCGTCCGTAAACTGCGTTACCAGCACCATCCGGAAATTCCGGGGTGAGTATCTGAATTATATCAACAAGGAGCCCCGGGTCCGGGCCGCTTCGGGAGAGAAATCATGAAGGTCAACCTCACCATTGACGGCAGGCAGGTTGCGGTGGACGCCCAGGCCACCGTTCTGGAGGCCGCGAAAACCATCGGGATCGAGATTCCGACCTTCTGTTATCACCCCCGTCTGGAGGTTTTCGGAGGCTGCCGGATGTGCCTGGTGGAGGTCGAAGGCTGGCGCAAGCTTGAAACGGCATGCACCTGCAAGGTTTCCGAGGGGATGATCGTCCATACCGACACACCCAAAGTCCAGGCTGGCCGCAAGGCCATGCTGGAGTTTCTCCTGGTCAACCACCCCCTGGACTGCCCCGTCTGCGACCGTTCCGGGGCGTGCGATCTTCAGGATCTGGTTTTCAAGTACGGGAGCGCCGAGACCCGGTTCAAGGGTCAGAAAAGGGTGCTCCCCGACCGCGTCGTCAGCCCCCTCATCGACAGGAATGTCAACCGGTGCATCCAGTGTAAGCGGTGTGTCCGGGCCTGCGACGAGATCCAGGGAGTCGCTGCCCTGGGGATGGCCCATCGCGGCGCCAAAACGGTGGTCGTTCCCTTCATGGACAAGACCCTCGACTGCGAATTCTGCGGCCACTGCATCTACGTCTGCCCGGTAGGGTGCGTGACACCCATGCCCGCGAGGCACGTGGCCCGGACATGGGAAATGGAAAAAACCCCTTCCGTCTGTTCCTACTGCAGTAACGGATGCCGGCTCGAATACAACTCCCGCGACGAAAAGGTCCTGAAGGTCTCCCATCTCGAAGGTCCGGGAGTCAACAACGCCAGCCTCTGCTCCAAAGGGTTTTTCGGCTATGACGCCATCAACCACCCTGACCGGATAACTACCCCCCTGATCCGCAAGAACGGGCAGCTCACGGAGTCCTCGTGGGAAGAGGCCCTGGAGACGGTGGCGGAAAAACTGGGGCAATTTTCCGGGGGGCAGGCTGGCGGCATCGCCTCTCCGAGGATGACCAACGAGGACCTGTACCTTTTCCAGAAATTTTTCCGGACCGCCCTGAAGAGCAACAACGTGGATACCACTTCAGGGAACTGGGCCCGGAAAGTCCTCCCCGTCCTCGATGAAAGATTAGGGGTCTTCGCTTCCCCCAATTCGGTTGGGGAGCTGACCGGTGCGGGAGCCATCCTCATCGTCGGATGCGATATCACGGTCAGCGCGCCCATTACAGGCCTGAAAATCAAGGAAGCCCTCCGCAAGGGGGCGCGCGTCACCGAGATCAACCCTGCCCGGTCGCCTCTCAAGCGTCTCGGGACCCGTTCCCTCCTGGTCTCTCCGGGACAGGAACTCGCCGTGGTCAAGGGGATGATCCGGGTGATCCTCGATGAGGAGCTTGTGGATCTCTCCGCGGTACGGTCGTGGGAGGGGTTCGGGGATCTCGAGAAAACGGTCCGGGAGAAAGACTTAGACGATATCGCCGGAATGACCGGGGTGGACAGGGAAGCGATCCGGCAGGCGGCCCGGGATTTTGCCGGAGCCCCGAAAGCCAGCATCCTCTTCGGGGAAATCGCTGCTCTTCAGCCCGGGGGCGAAAAGCTCATCCACGCCCTTCTGGACCTGCTGTTTGTTACCGGGAAAGCGGGCAGGGAAGGCTGCGGGATCCATCCGGTCTATTCCCCTGCCAATTACCAGGGTGCCGTGGATATGGGCGCCGG
>JAFGWO010000231.1 GCA_016937135.1 Pseudomonadota bacterium | reverse complement strand
GCTCCGGGCCTCGCCGCCGGGGTATGGGTGGGGTTTGATATTCCAGAGAATCTCGGGAATGGGGAAACCGGGGCAAGGGCCGCTCTCCCAATCTGGAAACTTTTCATGGAAAAAGCGCTGGAAAAAATCCCCCCTGGAGAGTTCTCCCCACCCCACGGGATAGAATTTGCGCAGATCGATCCGGAAACAGGGCTGCTGGCCGTGCCCGGATGTCCCACCCGCCTCCTGGAAGCCTTCCCGGAGGGCATGGCTCCCACGGAAACCTGCACGAAGCATCAGGTGCGAGGACCCTGATCCCTTGTGAAAAGCCTTTTTTCCCCAAAGGGAGACTCTGGAACCGGCCCCAATCCGCTCTCTGCCGCCTCGGGCTTTTTTTCCTTCCCGAAAAGGGCCACCTTTCCCGGCTTTGCCACCCTCTCCTGGACAGCCATCCCGAAGCTCCGCTCCATCCGGGCGATCGTCCCGAGGGAACCCGTCTGGAAGCGGACCTGGCGGACCTCCCCGGTCTGGCAGTGCAATTCGATCCTGCGGCCGCAATTCCCGCCCACGCTGTACCCGTCAATGGGGATTTTTTCCTCTTTCAGAAACCGGAAGGAAAACTCCACATTGGCATCGCCCGGGGAGAATGCCTGTTTTTCCCTTCTCTCCATCACATGGCCGCCGCCAAATACCTTGGCTCTGAGACGCCTCCTTTCCACCTTCAGGGAGAGCATGCTGTTTATGAGGAGTTCCATCGCGTTGATCCCGTATCGGGCCGACGCGTTGAATTGCAGGTAATCGGCGTTTCCCGGAAGGAAAATGTGGTTCATCCCTCCCACCCGCTTCACCGGATCGTAAAGACAAACGGAAACGCAGGACCCGAGAACCGTGGATATCACTATCGGCTGGTCGCTGGCAAAAAGTTCCCCTATGCCGATGGTAATCCGCTTCAAGAAAGGCACCCTCCCGGAAGGGATCTTTGCCCGCCGGAACCCGCCGTATAACTGCACTCCCGCATGACGACACGCCCGATGGCTGCCAGGGGGACAACCTCGTCGACCGCCCCTGCCTTGATGGCCTCTAAAGGCATCCCAAACACGATGCAGCTGGCTTCATCCTGGGCTATGGTGAAGGCTCCGGCCTGTCTCATCTCAAGGAGGCCCTGGGATCCGTCGCCTCCCATGCCCGTCATGATCACACCCACGGCATTGCTCCCCGCATACCTGGCGGTTGACCGGAAAAGGACATCAACGGAGGGTCTGTGACCGCAGACAAGGGGCCCATCTTCAACCTTGACGAAGTACCGCGCCCCGCTTCTTTTAAGTCGGGTGTGGAAATTTCCGGGAGCGATGAGGACCTTTCCCGGAATTACGGAATCTCCGTCCTCCGCCTCCTTGACAGTCAGGCCGAAAAGGCCGTCCAGACGTTTGGCAAAGGACTTCGTGAATTTTTCAGGCATATGCTGGACTATCACTATTCCCGGGGCATCAAGGGGCATGGATTCAAGGAACTTGCTGATGGCTTCCGTCCCCCCCGTGGAGGCCCCCACCACAACCACTTTTTCCATCGTCTTGATCATGGCCTGGGAAAGAACCTGATTGGCCCTGCCGGCCAGGCCTGACCTGACGCCTTCCTGCGCGTTGACGGGCGCACGGGGAATGCCCCGGATTCTGGCCTTTGCCGCCGCCTTGACGGTGTTGCACAAAATGGTTCTGGCTTCCTCGAAAAAACCGACCACCCCGAGCCGGGGTTTCGTGATCACATCCACGGCACCATACTCTAAAGCCTTCAGTGTCGATTCGGCCCCCTTTTCCGTCAGGGCGGAACAAATAACCACCGGGATAGGATCCTGTGTCATGATCTTGTGGAGGAAGGTGATCCCGTCCATGCGCGGCATCTCGATATCGAGGGTGATGACATCCGGTTTCATCCGGGCGATCTTGGATGCCGCGATGAAGGGATCGGCAGCTGTGCCGATCACCTCGATCTCCTTGTCGAAGGCCAGTATCTTCTCGAGACTCTGCCGCACAAGGGCGGAATCATCGACGATAAGGACCCGGACCTTTTTTCCATGGGAATCCATGATCGTGGCCATCAGAGCTCTTTTCTGTAGACCATGGGCGCCACCACCCGCAAGGGAAGGGACATCCCATGGAGGGTTTCCGAATGGCCCAGAAAAAGGAATCCCCCCTCTTCCAGCCTCCGGCAAAGTTTACGAACGATTTCCTCCTGAACGGCCCTTTCAAAATAGATTATGACGTTCCTGCAGAAAATAATATCCATCGGGGTCCTCGTTTCCGGATCCGGATCCATGAGATTGAGTCTTCTGAACCGGACTTTGCTTCTGAGGGCCGGCTTTATACGCACCAGGGTCTCCTCCCGGGATCTGCTTCGCAAAAGGTACTTTTTCCTCATCGGCTGCGGGACCGGCTCCGCGACCTCTTCCCGATAGATGCCCTTTAACGCCTTCTCCAGGATTCGAACGGAGATATCGGTCCCAAGGATGTTGAAATCAAAACCGGGGTTCCGGGCGGCATATTCGGAAAGAACCATTGCAAGGGAATAGGGCTCTTCCCCCGATGAGCACCCCGCGCTCCAGACCCGCAGGGGTTTTCGCATCCCCGCTCCCGATTTTTTGATTAATTCCGGCACCACACTATTGTAGAGATAATTAAAGTGGGAAGGCTCCCGGAAAAAATCGGTCTTGTTTGTCGTGATCAGGTCAACCATGTGGGTGAGTTCCTCTGAAATTCCCTCGGGGCTGAACACAAAATCCCCGTATTCATCGAAGGACCTCAACCCCAAAACCCTCAGCCTTTTCTGGAGCCGGGACTCGACCATCGTCCTCTTGACTTCGGGAAGCTTGATCCCGAAGTTGCTTTGAATGAAGCCGGAGATCCGGGCAAAGCATCTATTGGACATACTGATTTTGCCCGGAGACGACAGGACTTCCATCACCATAGGTTCTCCAGTTCGAAGGGCCTCTTGGCAGTGTTCCGGTTCAGGTTATTACGCCGCGAAAACGGGGGACTCTGTCTCCTCCGTCACCCTCATGATTCTTGAGACATCCAGAATGAGGGAGATGGTTCCGTCACCAAGGATAGTGGCTCCGGAAACACCGTCGACATTCCGGTAAACCTTGCCCAGGGATTTAATGACCGTCTGGTGCTCCCCGATCACATGATCAAGAAGAAGCCCGATCCTCCTGTCCCCCTCACGAACCACCACGACCTGCTGGATATCCGGGGGCTCGGAGAGGATTCCAAACCACTCCCTCATGCTTATGTAGGGGACGATCTCTCCTCTTAACCGGATGATCCTTCGGTTGTGGGAACTTTTGATGGCTTCACTGGTCAGGAACACGCACTCCTCGACGATGGAAAGGGGAACGATATATTTGTTTTCGGCAACATTGACCAGAAGACCGTCAATGATAGCCAGGGTCAACGGCAGGCGGATGATAAATGTCGTGCCCTGTCCCGGCACGCTGTCGACGGTGAGATTGCCCCTAAGTTCCTCGGCCGCTTTTTTGACCACATCCAGGCCTACACCCCTTCCGGAGATGTTGGTCACCTGGCTGGCGGTGGAAAACCCGGGGGCAAAGATCAGGGAATAGATGTCGGCGGTCGAAAGATCGACCTCGGCCGGAACCAGGCCCTTTTCCACCGCTTTTTTCCGTATCCCCTCGGCATCGAGGCCCCGCCCGTCATCCTCGACGCGGATCACAACATCCGCCCCCGCGTTGGTGGCTGAAAGACGGATATTGCCCTTCTCCGGCTTCCCGGCCTGAATCCTTTCCCCGGCAGACTCGATCCCGTGATCCACACTGTTCCGGATGAGGTGCATCAGGGGGTCGGTGAGTTTCTCGATGACATTTTTATCCAGTTCCGTTTCGGCTCCTTCGGTGATGAGCTCCACCTCCTGGCCAAGCTCCCTGGAAAGATCCCTGACCAGTCTTTTGATCCTCCTGTATGTCGTCTCGATGGGGATCATCCGGATGGAAAAAGCGTTTTCCCGCAACTCCCAGGTGAGGCTTTCGACTTCCTCGGCAACGGCCTCCAGGGCGGGGTCCGGCCTCTCGGACACCAGCTGGGTGAGCCGCGCCTGGACCGTAACCATTTCGCCGACAAGATTTACCAGCTGGTCGAGCTTACCGGAAGCCACCCGTACGCTGGACTCGGGTTTTTCCCTGGCCCCTCCCCCTCCCGAGCCCTGCCCTCGATCCTCTTTTTTCCCTGCGGCCTCCTGGCCGGGATCGTCCAGGATCACCTTTTGCCCCTGGCTCAGAAACTCCGCCACAAGGGTCATGACCTTCTCCATCTCCGGACGGACCGTGTTCGGATCCCCTGTACCCTGCAGCAGAACGAGGAGCCCGTCCCTCGCCCTGAGGGTCAGATCGATCAATTCCGGGCAAACCTTCATGGTCCCCTTTCGGACGAAGTCGAAAGCGCTTTCAAGATCATGGGTATAGGCTTCAATATCCTCGAAGCCGAACATCCCCGCATTGCCCTTGATCGTATGGAGGGTCCGGAATGCCTTGTTGATCACCTCCGGGTCGTTGGGGGAGATCTCCAGCTCCATGAGGGTCGTTTCCAGTTCCGTGAGCTGCTCAAGGGATTCTTCGCGGAAAGTCGCGAGGAGGCTCTCATGGATTTCATCGGGAAGCATTTCGTTCATGAAAGGACCCTCCTGATTACGTTAACGAGCTGCTCGGGACTGAAAGGTTTGACCATCCATCCTGTCGCTCCGGCATCCTTTCCCTTCTGGATGACCTCCCTCGAGCTCTCGGTGGTCAGCATGATGATGGGCGTGGAGAGAAAACCCGGAATCCTCCGAAGCTTCTTGACCAGGTCCAGGCCCCCCATTTCAGGCATATTCAGATCCACGACCATTGCCTGGACGTCCATTTCGCTGAGTTTTTTGAGGGCCTCCAACCCGTTCGTCGCCTCCACTACTTCATAGCCGGCGCCGCTTAAAGTCACCCGGATCATCATCCGCACACTCGCCGAATCATCCACAGTCATGACGCGCTTCATCTCGTCTCCCGCTTTACCGTAATGAAGATCAGTTGGTCAGACCGTTAACGGTATTGACGAGCAGGTTACCGTTAATGGGCTTGGTGATGTAAGTGTTGGCCCCAAGATTGAGTCCCGTATCGCGGTCCTCCTCGTGCCCCAGGGTCGTCACGATGATGATGGGGATGGGGAGGTTCAGGTTCTTCCGGATTCTTCCGATGAGGGAAAGACCGTTCATTCTTGGCATGTTGATGTCCGTGATAAGGATATCAAAAGTCTGGACCTGAAGCCTTTCCAGAGCCTCCTGTCCATCCTCCACTTCGGTGATCGCACAGGGAAGGCATCTTTCAAGGGTCATCCTCAGAAGTTGGCGGACCGTCCTGGAATCATCGGCAATGAGGATCTTTTTCCTGGCCCCGGCGCCGGCTCCGTTCCCATTGGTTTCCTTCTTTGCGTGAAGCTTCATGAATTCCGGATTCATCATTCCCTTCCTTTTCCTTCCTCCCGGCCCCACAGAGGGCGGATCGAAGTTGAAATTCCTGACGGGAATCCTCCCCTGCCCTCTAGCATGATCCATGCCTAAGGAAAGGGACAAAAAAACTATATTTTTTTCAATATGTTAAAGGGAATATGGAGGGGTTTTCGGGAAAATCCGGGTGCGACAAATCACGACTTCGGGCAAAACCCGTCGACAAAAAAATCCCCTTTTTTTCAAGGGATTACCTGAATCACAGCGTGATCCGTCCTGGAAAAGGCGGCAGGTGTCGCACCGGCTCGCCTTTTCCTGAAATGTGGTCATCAATTGCCGACGTCAAGGGTTTCCGACCGACAGGCCTCGAGGGCAATCTGACGCGGGCCGCGGTAGGGGATAGACTCGTTGAGGGAATAAAAAACCGGTACCATGACCAGGGTCAGCAAAGTGGCAACCGTGAGCCCGAAGATCACCGCGACAGCCATCGGCCCCCACCATTGGGCCGATTCGCCCCCGACCTGGAGGGTCAGGTTCTTAAAATCGATGCTAAGTCCGATAGCCATGGGTGTGAGTCCCAGGATTGTCGTTACGGCAGTAAGGGTCACGGGCCGGAAGCGGACCGTCCCCGCCTTCATGAGGGCCTCATTGAGCTCCATTCCCTCTTTTCTCAGGACGTTTGCATAGTCGATAAGGACGATGGCATTGTTGACCACCACCCCCGCAAGGGAGATCACGCCAATCCCGGTCATGATGATCCCGAAGGGCATCCCGGTGATGATGAGGCCGATGAGGACCCCCATGAGGGAAAGGACCACCGTGGACAGGACGATAAAGGACTGTCCCAGGGAATTGAACTGGGTGAGGAGCACGAGGAAAATGAGGAAAAGGGCCACAAAAAAGGCCCTGGAAAGAAAAGCGGAGGATTTTTCCTGTTCCTCGAAATCACCGCCAAATGTCAGGGAATATCCGGAGGGAACCCTCAGCGAGGCGAGGCGTTCCCGGACCTCCCCCATGATTTCCAGGGAGCTGCGGCCGGCATTAAAAGCCGTGATCCGGATTATCCTTTTCTGGTCAAGATGCCGGATGGACCCGAACCCTCCCCTCATTTCCAGACTGGCCACGGTCGCAAGGGAAACGGGGTCTCCCGTCCTGGTCGGGATCTGGAGGTTCGCGATCTGGTCGAGGGTTTTCCTGTAATTTTCGGGCAGACGCGCGATGATGTCGTACTCGTCCTCCCCTTCCCGGTAATCCCCGATTTTCCAGCCGTTCACAGCGGCCTTGATCGTGTTGGATATTTCGATGGTCGACAAACCCAGCAAGGTGGCCTTCTCGCGGTCCACCCGGACAGCGATCTCGGGCTTGGCCCGCGAAAGGTCGTCCTCCATATCCACCAGGCCGGGAACATCCCGGATCTCCTCCTTGACGGCATCCACAAGATCGGAGAGGACATCCACATCCTCCCCCTTGATCCGGACCACGATGGGAGCTTCGGAAGGGGGCCCCATCCTCTCCTTTTCGAGGTTGATGTCAGCCCCGGAAAGACCCCTCAGATTGTCCCTCATGCGGTCGAGGACAGAGTCGGACGTCATCGTCCTCTCCTCGCGGTCCACGAATTCCACTGTTACCAGTCCCAGGCGGGACTCCTGTGCGCTCCCCCAGCCGGAGCTGACGCCGACCTCCCCGGTCACGTATTTCAGGTCTCCCTCACGGGCCACGATCTCCTCCACCTCGCGCACCAGTGCATCCGTCGTATCCAGGCTTGTACCCTGCGGGGCCTTGACGGAAATGAAGGCTCTGTTGGGCTCCGTATCGGGGAAAAGCTCAACCTCGGGGCCTGAGAGCATATAGATGGAAAGAACCCCCGCCATGGTCAATACAGCCAGGAAAACGGCGAAAAACCGGTACCGAAGGGCAAAACCAAGAAGGGCCCTGTAGCCCCGGATAAGGATCTTCTGGTGATCCTTTTCCTTCCTGGGAAGACCCGTGCGGAGAAAGGCGGCGCACAGGACAGGATTGATCACCAGGGCCACAAAGAGGGAGGAAGTAAGGACGATAATGAGGGTCATGGGCAGGAATTTCATGAACTCGCCCATGATGTCCGGCCAGAACAGCAAGGGGCCGAAGGCGCAGAGGGTCGTCAGTGTCGAGGCGATGATGGGCCATCCGACCTCGGACGAGGCCTTGCAGGCCGCTTCCACCCGCCCAAGGCCCGATTCCATGTGGCGGTAGATGTTCTCTACCATGACGATGGCGTTATCCACCAGCATCCCCAGGGCGATGATCAGGGAGATGAGAACAACCATATTCAGGGTGATCCCCATGACCTGCAGCACAAAAAAGGACATCAGCATGGAAAACGGGATGGCGAGAGCGACGAAAACGGCGCTCCGGACCCCGAGGAACACGAAAAGGACGACGAGGACCAGGACAAGGGCCGTCAGGATGTTGTTTTCCAGCTCTCTCACGATCTGCCGGATGTTTTTGGCCTCATCAAGGGTGACGGTGAATTCGACACCGGAGGGCAGTCTGGGCCTCGCTTCCTCCAGGAAGGAAAAAACCTGGTCGGCCAGACTGATGATGTTTTCACCCGAGCGCTTCTTGACGGAAAGGGTGACGCCAGGTTTGCCGTTGACCCTGGCATAGCTTTGCGGATCCTCGAAGGTGTCGCGGATCCTGGCGACATCCTTCAGGTATATGGGCTTCCCCTGACGGACAACCAGGACAAGGTTGTCGATCTCGGAAGGGTCCGTGAACTCTCCCGGAATCCGGAGCATGTATTTGCCCTTCCCCAGATCGATGCTGCCGCCGGGGACGTTGACGTTCTCCCTCTGGACCAGGGAGAGGATCTCCGTGAAACTGAGCTTGTAGGCGGCCATTCGGTCCGGATCGAACTCAACCCGGATCTCCCTTTCCCGATCGCCGGTCACATCGACCTCGAGGACGCCGGGGATCTGTTCCATGATGTCTTCGAGTTCCTCCGCCACCGTCTTTAAAACCATCTCGTTCACATTCCCGGAAACGGCGATTTTCAGGACGGGCCATTCCGAGAGGTTGATTTCCATGACAGCCGGGTCATATTCGAGGTCGCCGGGGAGTTCCCCCTTTGCTTCATCCACCTTGTCCCGGACACGCTGATGGGCCTCGCTGATGTCCACATCCGGGAAGAATTCCACCTCGATCATGGACGCGCCTTCCGCGCTGACGGAACGCACCTCCTTCAGATCCTTGAGCCCCCGAAGTTTCCTTTCGAGGGGGATCGTGATGAGGTTTTCCACATCTTCCGAGGCGGCGCCCTCATAGGTTGTCTGAACGAGAATAAGGGGGATGGTGATATCCGGGCTGGATTCCCTCGGGAGGGTCAGATAGGAGAGTCCGCCCAGAACCACGATCAGGATCATCAGGAGAAAAACCGTGCCGCGGCGGGAAATGGCGGCCCTGGTCAGAACCATGGAATGCTACCTCGCGGATTGCGGGTCATCAACGACGGCCACAGGATCCCCGTCAGCGACGAGATGCTGGCCCTGGACGATCAGTCTCGCCCCCTCTTCCAGCCCATCGAGGACCACTACCCGATCCCCGATGACCGGACCCGTCACTATTTCCCTTGCGAAGGCCTGGCCACCGGCCTCCACGAAACCCTCCTTTTCCCCACCCCTGTCGAGGACCGCATAGAGGGGGATGACGAGGGTGTCCGCAAGGGACCGGCGGGAAAATCTCACCCGGACGATCATCCCCGGGCGGAGGAGGCCCTCCGGATTGCCGATCTCGATCTTGGCCTGATAGGTCCGGGTCGAAGGGTCGGCAAGGTAGGTTACATGGAAGACCTTTCCTTTCCTCGGGTTTTCCGCACCAACCTCAAGGTCAGCCGTCAGCACCTCAGCGGCCTGTCCGACCCGGACAAAAGAGACATCCTTTTCGGGCACGTCCACAACCACCTTCAGACGGTCCACCTGAACCACGATGGCCGCGGGGACCCCGACATTCCCGTATTCCCCCCTTTCCACCATGGTTTTTTCCAGGATGCCGTTGATCGGGCTCGCCAGGGTGCTTTTCTCAATGGCGATGGAGGACTGTTGTAAATCGGCGCTCGCCTTGTCGAAGGCGTTCTGGGCCACATCCATCTCCCTCTGGCTCACCAGCTGTTTTTCGTAGAGTTTTTCCACCCGCTCGAGCTGCTTCCTTGCCATCTCAAATTCCATTTGATTCCTGGCGTGCTGGGTCTCGAGAAGGGATTTATCGATCATGAGGATCGGCTGCCCCGCTTTGACCCGATCCCCCTCATCCGGGCCCACCCAGACGATAGGTCCTGACTGTTCCAGGGAAAGGGTCAGGTTTTCCCACGCCTCCAGGGTCCCGGGAAGGACAAAGGTCTCCTCAATGGACTCCCGGACAAGAGGAAGGACAGAAACGTTCACCACTGCCCTTTGCTCTTCCTTTGAGGGGCCGGTGAGATCCCCGTTGCCGGAAGAGTCGGTTGAACCCGCCTGGTTTCCCTTGTACAGGAACCATCCTGCAACGAGAAAAAAGGCGATCAGAAAAAAGGAGATGCCGATTTTAAGGATCAGGCTGTTTTTCATTGAGGGACATCCATGGATCGGGTTGCCGGACCAAAGGCGCTCACGTCCAGCGCCCCGACCGTGTAAAGGAGGGCCGCTTTGGCCGTTTCCAGATCATAGCGGAAGTTGACTTCCTGGTTCTCAGCTTCTGCCAGATCTTCTTCCGCGCGAAGGATATCAAGGTCGACCGCGGCACCGACTTCGAACCGCGCCTTTGCCAGCCTCTGATTCTCCCTGGCGCTCAGGAGGTTGGAGTTGACCAGCTCTTTCTGGGCTTCGAGGGATTCCAGGTTCAGGAGGGCTTCCTCAATTTCCAGGCGCGCCGTCTGAATGCTTTGTCCATAAGCCTCCTCCGCTTGTCTGGCCCTGGAGAGGGCTTCTTTGGTCTGAAGACCCGTCAGACCCCCCTGGAAAAATGGCCAGGTGAGGGTCAAGGCCACCTGGGTTTCCGGGAGAAAGAATTCGTCCTCGGAGGACCGTGTGTAGGATCCTGAAAGATCCAGGTTGGGATTATCCTTGCGAGCCACCAGATTGGCCTCTTCCCGGGCCACGTTCACGAGTTCCCTCGCCTGCGCGAGGTCCGTCCTCCGTTCCACTGCCATGAGGATGAGATCATCAAGGGACCCTTCGGGAAGGGCAAGGACGCCCGGGACAAAAACCCGCACGTTTTCCCCTGATCCGATGAGGTTGGCGAGGCGCCTGGCGGAGAGGGCGACCTCCTTCCGGGCGCTCACAACATCGAGCTGGGCCGAGGAGAGAGCCACCTGGGCCATCAGGACGCTGGTGCGCGGCACATCTCCAAGCTCCAGGCGCGTCCGGGCAAGGCGCAGCTGCTCGTCCACCCTTTGCACCTGCTTGTTGGCCACTAAAAGGAGATCCTCGGCGGAGAGCAGGCGATTGGACCTGTAAACAAGGTCCATCAAAATGCTTTGCCGGGCGAACTCCAGGCCCAGGTCGGCCGCGTTTCTGGTGTACCGGGCCCCTCTTTTCGCCACCCACACCCGGCCCCCGTTGTAGATCGTCTGGGTGAGGCTCAGGCCCCAGGTCACCCCGTCCAGATCCTCCCCGTCCGGGTAGGACTGCCACAGATAACCGGCGTTTCCGGTCAGACTCGGGAAAAGGACCGTCACCGCCTGTTTTTCAAGGAGGACCCCCTGTTCGACGCTTTCCCGCGCTATCCTGATCTCATGATTGTAGTCAAGGGCCATCTCGTAGGCTTCCTGAAAACTCAATTCCAGAGGATCCGATCCCAGGGCCGGGGAGGGGCCCAGGAAAAGCGCAGCCGCGAGGAAAGCTCCTGAAAATTTGATTTTATGGTGGGGAAAAAAGTGAAAACCCATGGGACGATTCTCCTTTGAAAACATTTGATCAAACCTTTTTTTCATCGAGGCCATTCCGGGCATCGAGGCTCCGCCGGCAGAATTCCAGGACATCCCCGTCCAGGTCGGGAAATCCCATAACGCCCTGGGGATCGAGGAACAGGACGCCGATCAGGAGGGCATGGACGATCAGCGCCGTCTCATGGGGGGGCACTTCCCGGATGCTTCCGTCGGCAATTCCCCGGAGGATGCATTTTTCCTTGACCTCAAGCACCTGGCCCATAAGCCCTTTGAAATAGGCCTGCAGACCGCTGTCCATTCCCGCGTCCGCTCCCGTCTCCCTCAGGGCGACCGCCAGGGGCTCGGGATGCCCTTTGCGGAATTCCTGGCTGAACTTCATCACCCCTTCTATGGCCTCCCAACCCGTTCCCTCTCTGGAGGCGACATCCCTGATCCCGGCAAGATAATCCTTGAGGAGGCCTTCCCAAATGGCGGCTAGAAGCTGTTCCTTGCTTTTGAAGTGGTGGAAAACTGTCCCCTGGGCGACCCCCGCTTCCTTCGCCACCTCCGAAACGGCCGTCTGGCAAAAACCTTTCAAAGCGAAAAGCCGGGTCGCGGCCTCGAGAATCCGCCCCTTTTTCGACATCCTTTTTTCGCCCTCCCTATTGACTTACCGACTGACTGACCGGTCAGTCAAGATATCAGAGGGGTTGCCGTTGTCAAGGGGACAATGGAAAGGGGACAACGGGCGGCCTTTCCCCCGCAAAGGGCTCTGGACCCGGTACATGGGGCCAGACGAAGCCGGACCCTGCGCAATTTTTTAAGGCTGTATTTTAAAAGATCACTTTTCCGGCCGGGCCGGACCCTCGAGACCGCTCAAGTACTCTAAAAACCTTTCCTTGATCGACTGGCTCGCCCTGAAAAGCAGATACCGGTGAGGGGATGTGACATGCCCCTTCCTCTGGGGCAGGTCCCTTTCGAAAAACTCCCTTGCGTAGGTCTCGAAAGCTTTCGGATCATAAGGGATCGCGGCCTCGCTGAAATAGGCGGAAAGGAATGTCTTGGCAACCGGGACCACCGGGTCGTGAAAAAGGTGGCTGTATTTCGGGGCCCAGATCAGATAATCCATAAACCAGATGAGATCGAAAAATCTGCTTCCGTAAGTCGCCTTCCCCCCGTGATGCCAGGTCATCTGCCAGTCGAGGATGACGATAGAACCCGAACCCGCCTGGAGACAGACGTTTTTCCCGTTAAAGTCCCGGTGGAAAAACACCTCGGTACCTGCCACGTTGAAGTGCTCCGGAAGGGGAAAAACCATGGACGGCGGCAGGGAAAGCTCCCGGTGGACAACCGCAAGGGCCATCCCGACCCGTTCGGCAAAAGGAGCGTTCCTGTTGATGCTGGAAACGAAGGTCCGTAGGCCTTGTACAAGCTCGAAGGTGGCAACACCTCCGGCCTCGTCGTAATCCAGCACTTCTGGGACCCTGAAAAGCCCGGACGCCCGGCCTATCTCAAAGGCCCTCCTGGTTTTCTCCACCTCGACCCGCATCAACTCCGGGTCGGCAGTCTTGATGATCGTGTTTTTCCCGAACTGAACGGTCGCGTGCCGCATGATAAAATTCCGTCCTGGTGATCATTCCCGAAAACCGAAGGGATTTTCCCTCATGGGCCACTCAACCACCCATGCATTCAACCCCAGGTACCTTTCCTTCTCCCTTCACACTAAAAGCTCTGAAGGCCTTAACACAGAGGGCCACAGGGGCGCCATTTCCGGCGCCGTCGCAGGGGGCCGCAGAGAAAAACAGAATTAAGGAATTCCTTGCCTTTTCCACCAGATTTTCTTTGCGTTCCCTTCCGGGACGAGCGGCTTTAGGCACGCCGCCTTCGCGAAACTTCGCGTTAATCCCTTTGATCTGAAAGCTTTAACGCAAGGGCCGCAAAGGGTGCCCACTCGGGCTCCATCGCAGGGGGCTGCAGAGGGATGAAGCCGGAACAGGGAGCAGGAAAGCGGGAATCGGGAAAGAAAAGCCCAGCCATTCATTCGGGCTTCCCGTTTTATCCTCCCCTAATCCGCCCTTCCTGTGATCGGGTCGCCCGGTCGTTCAGTCGGCGGCTTCTTCAGTCTTCATCTCGTTGGACATTCGACGTCAATGTCAACTCTCTGGACTCTGGCCTCTGGACTCTGGAGTGTTCCCGCCTTTGGCGGGACTCAGGGCCTTCGGCTTCTCCCTCTCACCACCCCGGGCGGCCGTTATCCAGGAGGACCCTTCTCCCGCCCCCTGATTCCCAGACCGCGGTCAGGGATGCCTGGAACACCACAAAATCCTGATGGTAAGGCGCCACAACTCCGCCCCCGAAAGTGTGGTTGTCCCCGAAGGCGACGTGGATCGTTCCCAGGATCTTTTCGGATTCCAGGACGTTGTCCGGACGGACGGCGGCGGGATTGGTGCCGATGCCGAGTTCCGCAACGTTGGTATTTTGCGGATGGGCCCTTAAAGCCTCCTCCAGCCATAAAACGGATTCACGGTCCTTGCCCGTGACGGAGACAACCCTGCCTTCTTTAACCGCTACGGTGAGAGGGTTCGAAAACCTCGCCCTGGGACCCCATTCCAGGACAAGAGTGCCCTCAGACGTCCCTTCCACAGGGGCTATAAATACCTCCCCGGCCGGGAGGTTTCCGAATTTGCCCTTTTTATCGAGCATCCCGTCATCCATCAGGATGGGCCGGCCGGAAATCCTGAAAGCCATTCGGGTCCCGTTCGGGGAACTGACTTCACAGAGATCGGCCCCCTTGAGGGCCCTTCCGAGGGCATTGGTCGAGGCGGCAAGACTCGTCCAGTCCACATCCATGGCACCGAAAAACATATCCCTGGTAAACAGGGGCATGCTGGCATAACGGGCCCCGCATGAAGCCGTGAGAAGCTTCCTAAAGGAAGTGTGGCTCGTGGAGAAAAAAGTCAAGGCTACAATAACATCCACCGCGTCATCGGACCTGCCGGCGAGGAGCTCCCCCGCGGCCTTCAGCTGATTATCCGTGATTTCCTTGGACAGAAGGGGGTCAAGCAACCCCTCAGCTTCCAGCAGTTGAACGGAATCCGTCCCGAAGGTCCTCTCCCAGACATCCTTCGGGGGCTCCTGCCCGTGGCCGCCTACAGGGGTAAAGATGTGCGTATCAGCCAGGGAGTGCAGACCCTGGGCAACCGCCCCCACCTCTCTCGCCAGAGCCCCGTCGTCTCCGGCGGTATCCCCGAGAACCAGAAGTTTTTCTGACTCCTTCAGGCCCATATTGATTGAAAGGAGAGAACGCACAGCATTTTCGATGGAAGGATGGTCATTCATGGTCGATATACACCTCAATTTAGACTTCTGGTCGAACGTCAAACGTCAAATGTCAAACGTCCAGCCTCCAATGTCCGAAAAGGACGCAACATGTAACTTGTCATAAGCAAAGGGGAACAAAGAAAAACATTCAACGTTGATAGAGTCGCAAAAAGTCATCAACGCGCCCCGCGCGGGGCGCCCGGATCAAGGACCCGTATCGTAAGTCCTTGATCCGTGAGGAAAGGGAAAACGACGCTTTTCCCTAACCGTTTCGCAAAAAGTCCCGGATCAGACTTTTTTGCGACCCTGTCAATGTTGATGCCGATCCTTTGCCACGTTGGACGTTAGTTAGTCGCCAGACGCTGGACTTTTTTTATTCCTCCTTGCTTATCCCGAGGTACTTGATCTTCCGATGCAGATTGCTCCTTTCCAGGCCCACCTCATCGGCTGTTCTGGAAATATTCCACTCATTTTCCTCAAGACGGTGCCGGAAGAAATCCCTTTCGAAGGCCTCCTTGGCACGACGATAATTGGTTTCCCCTGTTTTCGACGCAGCAGAAATGCCCCCGGAGGTCCCCGTGTCCTTCACCAGGGAAGGGATGTGCTCCTCACTGATCTGCCCGCCCTGCGTGATGATCACCAGTCTTTCCACAACATTCCTTAATTCCCTCACATTGCCGGGCCAGGAATAGTTTAACATGGTTTCCCTTGCCTCCGGCGTGAGCTCCAGTTCGCTTTTTCCATACAGGGTCCCGAATTCCGCCAGAAAGCGTTCCAGGAGAGGGGGAATGTCCTCCCTCCGTTCCCTCAACGGGGGCAGATGGAATGGAAAGACGTTAAGGCGGAAGAAAAGGTCCTCGCGGAACCTGCCCGACAGGATCTCTTTCTGGAGGTCCTTGTTGGTGGCCGCGATCACCCGGGCATCGACGGTGATATCCCTGTTGCCCCCAACCCGCTGAAAAACCCGGCCCTCGAGAACCCTGAGGATCTTGGCCTGGGTGGCCAGACTCATATCCCCGATTTCATCGAGGAAAAGGGTGCCGCGGTTGGCCAGATCGAACCGGCCCATCCTCCTGGTGGTGGCCCCGGTGAAAGCCCCTCTTTCGTGGCCGAAAAGCTCGCTTTCAATAAGGGTATCCGGGATCGCCGCGCAATTGACCGCGACAAAAGCCTCATTGGCCCTCCTTGATCCGGAGTGTATGGATCGGGCCAGCAATTCCTTTCCCGTTCCGTTTTCCCCCGTGATCAGGACTGAAGCGTTTGTCGGGGCGACAATTCGCACCTGTTCCAGGATCTCCCTTATCCGGGAGGAGGTCCCGATAAATTCCTCCTTGTGCTCCCGCTCGCCCTTGAGAGCCCGGTTTTCATCCATGAGAGCCCTCTGACTCAGGGCGTTCTTCAGGACAAGGGTAAGCCTGTCGATGGAAAGGGGTTTTTCCAGAAAATCAAAGGCTCCCAGTTTCGCCGCCTGGATGGCGGTCTCTATGGTGCCGTGCCCGGACATGATGATCACCGGCAGCTCCCGATCCATCTGCTTGATGCCCCTAAGGGTCTCAAGGCCATCCATGCCGGGCATCCAGATATCCAGGAGGACCCCATCGGGCTTTTCCGAAGAGACCTTGGAAAGGGCATCCTGCCCATCCGCGGCCAGAATGACGGAAAAACCCTCATCCTGAAGGATAACCCGGACGCTCTCACGAACCCTTGCCTCGTCGTCAACGACGAGGATCAGGGATCCGGAGACGGGTTTCATACCCTTTTCGCCTGTCATTTTTCAGACCCTCCTGAGGGGATCGATGTCCACGGGAAGCCTCACGGTGAAAACCGTTCCCTCTCCCGGGCTGGAAGTGCATTCGATGGTCCCCCCGTGTTCCTCGATTATCCGCTGGGAGATGGCCAGGCCAAGCCCGATCCCCCCTTCGCGGGTGCTGAAATAGGGATCAAAAATCCGGTCAAGGAGGTCTTCGGGAATCCCCGAACCGTTATCGGAAACGGCGATGGCAACGAGGCCGTCTTGTTCCAGATACCTGGTCGAGACAGCAACCACGCCTTCCGACCCGCGATCCTGGACGGCCTTTAACGCGTTGTCCAGAAGGTTGATGATCACGCGTCGGATCTGTTCCGCGTCAAAGCTTATCCTGGGAAGGTCGTCCGCGAGAGAAAGCCTGATCTCCCCCCCCTTTTCCCTTTCCCCCTGAAAGAGGGCCGCAACCTCCTGAACAACCGCGTTGATTTTCCCCGGAACCGGTTTAAGGACGGGCAGCCTGGCAAATCTGCTGAACTCGTCCACCAGATTCCTCATGGCGTCCACTTCGCGCATGATGGAATCGGTCCCGTCTATGAGCACCTTCCCCTCTTCCCCATCGAGGGAACCCGCCAGTTTTCTGCGCATCCTTTCCGCGGAAAGCTTGATGGGGGTCAGGGGATTCTTTATTTCGTGGGCGATCCTTTTGGCCGCTTCGGACCAAGCCGCTTTTCGCTGCGCGTTCACCAGCATGGTCATATCCTCAATGACGAGGACCGTTCCGATGCCTCTCCCGGCCGGCTCCTCCATGACGCTGGCCGTGATGAAAAGAAGGAGGGGTTTTCCCTGAACAGCCACGGGAAACTCCCTTCTTACCCTGTTCCCGCCTTCCCTTCCAAGATCTGCGAGGATTCTCTCTAACAGGGCGGAATGCTCCGGGGTCAGGACCTTTGTGTAATGCCTCCCGAGGATCTCCTCCCCGCGGACGTTGAACATCTTCTCGGCCGCCCGGTTGAATGTGTTGATCCGGCCCGCCAGATCCATGGAGACAACCCCTGTCCCGACATTCCGCAGCACCGTTTCGATGTAGGCCCTTCGCTGCTCGTTCTCGCGAGAGGCCTTTTCCAGATCCCTTGTGGTCTTCTCGAGTTTACCGGTCATTTTGTTGAAGGCCTTCACGAGGATCCCGATCTCATCCGTGGCCGCCGTCTCAATCCGGACGGTGAGATCCCCCTCCGCCACCTTTTCGGCCCCTTCCGCGAGGAGGCCGATGGGGACCGTGATCCCCCTGGCAATATAAAAACCGAGCCACACGGCGGAGAAAAGAATGAGGAGGGTGATAAACAGGAGATAGGCCATGTAGTTATCCATGATGGGTTTTTCCTGGAGCTTCATCTCGGTGTAGCCCCGGAAAATCCTTCCTACATCCTCGGCTTTTTGCCTTACCTCCTCCGTGAGGTACATGGAAACGACGACGGCACCTTGTCCCCCGGAAAAACGCAGGGGAGCCGAAGCCCTTACGAACTCTCCTTTCCCCGCCCGGGAAATGCCGTCCACCACCCGCCCCATAAGGGCGTTCTGCACCAGGCTGTTCTGGCCATCTAAAAACATCTGCGGGCTGGTGCCGTCCCAGGCCCTGCCCCGGTAGGACCCCTCCGGATCGAAGATCTCGATCATTGAAAGGCCATAATCCCTTCGCAGTTCCTCGAGTGCGTTTTCCACAGCGCCGCCTTCCGGGATCACGCCCATGCGATCGCTGACCCTCTGTGCGAATACCCGGTTCAAGGAGGCCATCGTGGAATAATAGTCCTGGGAAACGCTCAAAGACCCCTCCACGGCCTTGTCGACATCGAGGTGGAACCAGTAATCGATGCTGTCGGTGATAAACCCCCTGGCCACAAAAAACAGGAGGATGGTGGGGATCAGGGAAAATCCGACGAAGATCAGGACAAGACGCGCCCGGAGGTGATAACCGAAAACGCGCTTTTTCCCCTCATAGAAAAGCTTGACCGTGTTCCTCCCAAGGAGGAAAAGAAGGACCGTCAGAAGGAGGACGTTCAGGTTGACGAGAAAATAAACGAAGAGGTTGACCCCGCTCGGATCCATTTCCTTCAGGGACCGGTAGCGGCCGCTGAAGAAAAGGACAAGGCCAATAAAGACAAGGATGCCGATAACGGTGGCCCAGCGATTTTTCCCCTTGAAGATCCTTGTGCTGAGGGCGCTCATCCTCGGGGCCTCCTAGTACGTGAAATCCAGTTGAACCCAGGGTGTTTCCCGGTTGAAAATGGTGGTGAAAAAAAACAGATATCCCAGCACCGACGGAAGCTCCGCGCTCCTCAGGGTCGCCATCACCCTGACCCTGTATCTCGTCCTTTTTTCCAGTTTTTCCAAGGGGTAAAGGGGCCAATCCTCAACCCTGGTGAGCCAGTTCAGGGCCTCCTCCTCGTCCCGGGTGGACCGCTCGATGGTTTTAGACCCGGGAAGTTCAAGGATGAAGAGATAAACCTTCCGGACCGGGTCGTATTCCAGCCTGTGGATCACGTCCTGATCCTGGATGATCTTCTCCCCGAAAATGGAGCCCTTCCCAGTCAGCCGGATCTTGTAGACAAACCTCAGGGGAACCCCTCCCCGGAGGACCTCCCGAGCCTCCTCATCAAAATCAACCTGGAGTGCCGCGGACAGGAGGACCATATCCTCGCCCTGCCGGAGTCTGAGGTCCACAATTCGGGGGCTTTCGCTTGCCCCCTCGGACCACGAGGCGGAAAGGATAAGGGACAGGATGATGAGGGTAACGGTAAGAAAAAAATTTCTTTTCACGGGCATTTTTTCCTCATCCGCAGAATTATATCACCCGCTTTACGGATCACAAGCTAAAAGTGTGGCAAAAATAACACATTTTTTCCTTTCCTCTCCCCTAGGGCACAAATGCCGCTGTTAGCACAAATGCCGCTTGCATTTCCTCACCATATCTTTGAAAATATTAAAAGAAGTTAAATCTTTAACCTGGGCCGGGAGGTCTGTCCGATGGGGCTCTCCCCGGTCCTTTATCCGGGACTATTCCTCATGAATGATATCCCTATTTCCAGAAGAAGTTTTCTTGCCCTGACAGCCCTGACCGCATCAACGGCAGCCCCGTTTTTTACCGGTTGCGCGTCCAATCCGGTCACCGGGAAAAGGCAGCTGATGCTGGTCTCGGAAACCGATGAGAGACAGATCGACGCCCAAAACAGTCCCCATCAGTTTTCCGCGGATTACGGGATGGTTCAGGACGAGGGCCTGCAAAGATACCTGGCCGGCGTCGGATCTTCCATAGCCTCAACGACCCACCGGCCCTCGCTCCCCTACAGGTTCGTTCCTTTAAATGCCGTCTACGTAAACGCATACACATTCCCGGCCGGGAGTGTGGGCATTACGAGGGGCATCCTGTTGAAAATGACCAGCGAATCCTCCCTTTCAGCCCTTATCGGCCACGAACTCGGGCATGTCAACGCCCGCCACACCGCCCAGGCCATGAGCAAGAACATCCTGACCTCCCTGGCTGTGTCCGGCCTGGCTTCGGCTGCTTCGGGGGTGGGGGACGCAGCGGAATCTCTGGCCGCCGGCCTTGGCCAGGTCGCCGCGGGGGCCCTCCTGGCGAGGTACAGCAGGGACAACGAGAGGGAGGCCGATGCCCTTGCCCTGACCTACATGGTCAAGACCGGCTACGCCCCGGGAGGACACACCGACCTGATGGACATGCTCCGCAGCCTCTCGAATTCCAATCCCAGCGCCATCGAGCTCATGTTCGCCACCCATCCGATGAGCGAGGAGCGTTACCAGGCCTCCATCCGGTCCATTTCCAGGCTGCCTGAAAATGCAAAAAAATTCCCCATCTATCGTGAGCGTTACATGGATAACACAAAAAAATTGCGGGGCATGAGTTCCGCCATCGAACAGATGGAAAAAGGCGAACAGATGCTCTCCCGCGGGAAATATGCCGAAGCCGCCACCTTTTTGCAGCAGGCTCTCAAGGGGGCTCCCGATGATTATGCGGGGCTGCTCCTCATGGCCAAGTGTCAGCTCGCCCTTGAAAAACCCGCCGAGGCCAAGAGGTTCGCTGCCAGAGCGGCGTCCGTTTACCCTGCGGAACCCCAGTCCCGCCACATCCAGGGCATGT
>JAFGWO010000001.1 GCA_016937135.1 Pseudomonadota bacterium | reverse complement strand
CAACGCGCCCCGCGTGGGGCGCCCGGATCAAGGACCCGGGATGTAAGTCCTTGATCCGTGAGGAAAGGGAAAACCGCGCTTTTCCCTAACCGTTTCGTAAAAAGTCCCGGATCGGACTTTTTGCGACCCTGTCAACGTTGATGACTTCGCAAAAAGGCATCAATGCGCCCCACGCGGGGCGCCCGGATCAAGGACTCGGGTTGTAAGTCCTTGATCCGTGAGGAAAGGGAAAACGACGCTTTTCCCTAACCGTTTCGCAAAAAGTCCCGGATCGGACTTTTTGCGACCCTATCAAGGAATAGAACCCTTTGGGCGGACTTCGCCTTTTTTCATTTTCAGGATATAGTGCTTTCGCTTCAAATTTACCGGAGGGGAGACCCCGTTGTCTGACCGCCCTGTTTTAGCGGATTCCGTCCGCCGGATGTTTTCAGCCATAGCCCCCAGCTACGATCTGCTGAACCGGCTCATGAGCTTTGGAACGGACACCCGGTGGCGAAAGAAAATGACGAGGCAGGTCCTCCCTGGAACCGGGCCGATCCTCGATCTCGCGACCGGCACAGCGGATGTGGCCTTGCTCATGGCGAAAGGAAAGGGAAAGGGCCGCCTGATCGTAGGGGCCGATTTTACTCTGCCCATGCTTCATGCAGGAGCGGCTAAGATCAGGAAAAGACAGGAGGCCGGTATCGCCCTCACCGCCGCGGACGCCTGCTGCCTCCCCTTTCCCGACGGTGTGTTCCAGGCGGCCACCATCGCATTCGGTCTCAGAAACATCCCCGACCGGACCCGGTGTCTTCGCGAAATGGCCCGGGTGCTGGTCCCTGGCGGGCAGGCCCTGATCCTTGAATTCTCCAGGATGGACAACCCTGTCATAGGACCCCTTTTCCGTCTTTATTTCCATCGCGTGATCCCGATCCTGGGGGGCGTTATCTCGGGAAATCGCGAAGCCTACCGCTATCTCCCCCTATCGGTCGACCAGTTCCCCGATCCCTCCACGATTGACAGGGAGATGACCGAAGCCGGGTTCAGGGGCGTCGGTCACCAACCCATGACCTGGGGCATTGCCTATCTGCACAAGGGGGAGCTTCCGCTGCGGGAAGAGACGAAATAACGACAGGACGAGCGGACGACTGAGCGACGGAGCGAACGGGCGACAGGGCGAAGGAGCGAGGAGACAATAGGGCGAGGGAATGACGGAATGATGGGTCAGTGGGATGAAAAAATTAAAAGCCTTTTGGTCTATTCGTCAGTTCGTAACCTCGCAACCTCGTAACGTCGTAACTGCGTTTTAGATCAGAACACCGCCTGGCCGATGAACATCACCAGCCCCCCGCAGACCATGGTCAAAATGAGATTTCTCGATTTGACTGCCACGAAAAAACTCACAAGGAGGGCCCAGACAGCCGGGTTCCCGGGCCAGGGGTCTATCCTTCCCCCCCGGACCAGGGCTCCCGGAAAGATCAGGGCCGAAAGGATGGCGGCGGGAAGATAGGAAAGCCAGGTCATCAGTCGGCCGGGGATCTTTACCCTGCTCAGAACCGCCAGGGGAAGAAACCTGGGGAAATAGGTCACGGCCCACATGCCCAGGAAAATCAGGACAAGACGTTTGGTATCCATCTATGCTTCCCCCGGCGCGCCCGGCCCGCAAGGGACCGGAGTTTGAGATCCGGCGTCGGCAATCAGCCTTGAGGGATTTCGTTCCCCTGCCATCGATGACCGCACTTCCGGTATCTTCCTGGTCATGGAAACGGTCATGACCCCGCTTTCTCCTTACCAGGTTTCCCCATCAGCGATTCGAGCGCCAGTCCCAGGGTCGCCCCGAGCACGGCGGCGATGATGACGGGCCATGTCCCTTCCATGAAAAAGGAAAAAAGGGTGGCCGCGGCCGCGGAAAAAAATACGACCGTCAGGTGGAACCTGTCGGTCACCTGCAGGACCACGAGTCCCGCGAACATGGCATAGAGGGAAAACTCCAGACTGCTCTGCAGGGCCGGAGGCACAAGGGAACCTGCCATGGCCCCGAGGACCGTCCCTGAAACCCACGACACATAAGCCGTATAATGCAGGGCCAGGGCATATCGGTAATCCCCCTCCCCCGCGGGGTATCGCCCGATGGAGATGGCGAAAGTCTCATCCGTTACCCCCCAGGCCACAAAGGGGAGGGCCTTCCGGGGCGCCTTTTGAAAATAAGGGGAAAGGGACGCGCTCATGAGGATGTGGCGAAGATTAATGAAAAGGGTGGCCCCCACAACCTCCAGGGCCGTCGCGCCCCCGGAAAGGAGCCCGACGGCAATAAACTGACTCGCTCCGGCGAAAACCACCAGGGACATGAAAACCGCCGGGAAAAATTCCATGGAACTTTGCCGGGCCAGGATGCCGTAGGCGGCTCCCATGGGGACATATCCGATTATGATGGGCAGCGCGTCCGCAAAACCCCGGCGGATCATGGTCCTGGCGTCAGATGGATACTCCAAATTCCGGCTCCGGATTGCAGAAAAAATGAAATTCAGAAAAAACCCTGCGGCCTGCTGGACTGGCGGGTTAAACAGAGAGCCTTTCCTTTATTCGTCCGGTCGTCCAGTCGCCCCTTCATCCCTTCGCCCTATTGCCCCGTCGCCCTGTCACTCCATCGCCCCCTCGCCCGGTCCCCCGGTCGTCCTGTCGTTATGGTCCCGCATTCTCCTCACCCCGCCAGCAAAAGGAACGCCCCCACGGCAAGAGGGATCGTCAGGTTGTCGTCAAAGGGTCTGGGCAAGGCCTCGGCCGCAGTCCCTGTTATTGAGGCCCCGATGAGGACCAGCAAGGGGTAGCCGAAGACTGCAGGCCAGAAAAATGAGGCGAAAAAGTAAACAGCCAGGCTGGCCGCCAGGCACGCGAGGCTCCCTTCGAGGGTCTTTGCCCCTATTCTTATCCTGCCGAAACCTTTCCCGGCCAGGAGGGCGGCCCGGTCCCCGAAGATCAGGGGGACCATGGACGCAAGGGCTACAGGCCTGGGAAAAAGGAGAAAGGCTAAAAGGACGCCTCCGGTAAAGGGTATGGCTCCGGTCAGACCCCGCTCCTCTCCCGGCCTCATAAAGGGACCGACAATGATCCTGGCCGCCCTGTTTACGGAAGGGACCAGGAGTCTCGCCCCCTCCACAACGCACGCCGCGCAAAACACCACCGCCAGAAAATAGCCATTGAGGGGCGGGGGGAGGAAGAACCCGGCACCAGCGAGGATCAGGCCTCCGAGGATGTGGAAAAAGGTCCTCGGTATCTCCTTTCGGATGTCGGCTGAGGCCATGGGATTCCTAAAGGGTCTTTTCGAATATCCGGTAGGTCTTGTAATGGGTCCCCGAAAAAATTTTTCCGACCGCCTCCAGGATAGGCAGGTTGTCCTCCAGAACCCAGGAGAATTCCCCGTAATGGTAGCCGAGATCGATCCCGCCTTTCCAGGTCATGGCGAAAAGGGGTGTTTCTATCCCCCGTCTCCGGAATTTCTCCCGGACTCCGAGGGTCAAACACCTGCCGGCCCGGATATTCCTTGAGGCCTTCAGAGCCTTCAGCATGCCCAAAGGGGTCATCCTCCCGTTAAGGATTTTCAGTACACAGTTGAAATCGGGCAGGCCCATGGCGAAACCGGCGGGTTCCCCCCCTACGAAGGCCAGATTGACGATCTCAGGGACGAGGATGGGCTTAAGCTTGCGGGCCAGATGATCGATCTCCTCCCGGGTCATGGGGACAAAACCCCAATTTTTCTCCCAGGCCTCGTTGTAGATAACCCTGACGGCTTCCAGGTCTTCCTCAAAACGCTTCATATCGACGTGCCTGACCCGAAGGCCTTCCTCCTTCTTCATGACTTTGTCCACGATGCGCTCCAGGCGCGGGGGGATCGCCTTGCCTACGGGGTACCAGAAAGCCAGAAGATCCTTGGCCTTCCCGTAGCCATGCGCCTGCAGGAGATCCTGATAGTACGGGAAATTGTAGGTCATCATGACGAAGGGCGGAGAGAGAAAGTTTTCCACGAGGAGCCCGCACTCCTCGTTGGTGCTGGGGTTCATCGGACCCCGTATGGTGTCCATCTTTTTGCCCGCGACCCAGTCCTGGGCCGCATTTAGAAGGATTCCGGCGGTTTCCTCATCGTTTTCGCACTCGAAAAAACCGAAGAATCCCACCTTATCCTTGTGAAATTCATTATGTCTTGTGTTGACAATGGCGGCAATGCGCCCGGCCGGCTGTCCGTCCCTCAGGGCCAGGAAAAGCGCTCTTTCGGCGTGGCGGTAAAAAGGGTGCCGAAGGGAAAGGAGGGATCTGACATCGCTTTTAAGGGGAGGAACCCAATAGGGATCCCCCCGGTAAATCTTCCAGGGAAGATCGATGAACTGCTTGAAAGCCCTCCCGGACTCGGCGGGGACGATCTCCAGGCCCATGGGTTCAGATCCCGGGTCCGGGAAAAGGGGTTTCCGACAAAACATGGTCCCTTTGGACAGAGGACTTTGGGCTTTGGACTTTCAGTTTATCACCCCCAGCTGACGTCCGACCTTCACGAAGGCCGCCAGAACCCTGTCGAGTTGTTCATCCGTGTGGGTTGCCATGTAGCTCGTGCGGATGAGGGCCCGCCCGGGAGGGGTGGCCGGGCTGACCACAGGATTGGCGAAAACCCCCTCTTCCTGAAGCATCAGGGCCATCCTGAAAGCCAGTTCGTCTTCCCCGACCACGATGGGGATCACCGGAGTCTCCGACTCACCCGTGTCAAAACCGTAGGAACTGAATCCCTCCAGCATCTTCCGGGTATTGGCCCAGAGCCTCTCGCGCCGCTCCGGCTCCTGGTCGATGATGTCCAGCGCGGCGCTGACGGCGGCAACAAGTCCCGGGGCGAGGCTTGCGGAGAAAATCATGGACCGGCTCGTGTGCTTGAGATATTTGATGATCGGGGCTGAAGCGACCACGAATCCCCCTATGGTCGCTAGGGACTTGCTGTAGGTGCCCATAATGACATCCACTTCGTCCTCGAGCCCGAAATGCTCTGCCGTCCCCCTGCCCGTCGCCCCCATGACGCCGATGCCGTGGGCGTCGTCGACCATGAGACCAAAATTGTGCCTGTCTTTAAGGGAAACAATGCGGTCGAGATGGGCCACATCCCCTTCCATGGAAAAAACACCGTCAACCACCACAAGCTTGTTTCTTTCCGCCTCGATTTGCAGGACCTTGTCCAGATCCTCCATATCGTTGTGCTTGAATTTTTTCACATCGCCGTAACTGAGCCTGAGGCCGTCCACTATGGACGCGTGGTTCTGCCGGTCGCTTATGGCAACCTCACCCCGGCCCACCAGCGCGGCGAGGACACCGAGGTTGGTCTGGTAGCCCGTGGAAAATACGAGCCCGCCCTCCTTGCGGAAAAAACGCGCCAGTTTTTCTTCAAGTTCGATGTGGATTCCCAGTGTACCGTTTAAAAATCGGGAACCGGTTGTGCCTGTGCCGTATTTTTTAATGGCTTCAATGGCGGCTTCCTTGACTTTGGGGTGGGAGGCAAGGCCAAGGTAGTTGTTGGAACCGCACATGACGGCTTCCCGCCCTCCCATCAGGACAACAGGGTCCTGTTGAGATTCGATGACCCGGAAGTAAGGGTAAAGGCCCGCGGCCTGGACCTTGTCCGGCTCATTGTAATTGAGACATTTTTCGAAAATGCCCACTATTTCTCCCTCCTGACAGGAGCGGTCACATCCACCCCTGTTTCCTGTACCAAAGGATGGTTTTCCGGAAACCCTCCACGGCACCGATGGTCGCGTTAAACCCCAGGTCCTTTTCAGATTTTTCCAGATCGCAGATCCAACCCGGGGCTGTCAACTCCTTAATTTTCCCCCTGTTGAAAACGGGCATCCTGCCCGAAAGTATCCCCCACGTTTCGGAAACAACCGCGGCGGTTTTAAGTAAGGCCTCCGGGATCCTGAAACCTCTCACCTTCCTGCCCAGGGCCTCTCCCATCAGCTCCGGCAGCCGGGACCCAATGACGGTTTCAGGATGGGCAAGAAAATACGCCTCCCCGGGGATTCCCCGGCTGCCCGCTGCGATCAGGCCTTTTGCGAGGTCTTCCACGTGGATCAGGTTGAGCATTGCCTCGGGGTTGAAAACGGGGACAACCCCTTTTGCGGCCAGACGGAAAAGAGGTAAAATCTCCCTGTCCCTCGGACCATAAACGGCGGGCGGGCGGATGACCACCACCGGGAGACCTTCCATTTGCGCCAGCTGTCTTTCGGCCTCAAGCTTGCTGCGCCCGTAGTCCGT
>JAFGWO010000028.1 GCA_016937135.1 Pseudomonadota bacterium | reverse complement strand
GATGCCGGCTGTCTTCATGGTTTGCTCCTTTCTCTTCAAAAGGCCCTGAAAGTTTGATGCCCGATGGCGTTTCAGGGATTACACTCCTTCTCATGATGTTCCAGAAGAGCGCAATTACAAGAATATCTTCGGGTGATTCTGAAAGCCACAGGAAATAAATGGAATTTTTCTTCCGTAAGGCGCCGTGAATATTCCTGAAAAGGATGCATTTTAAAGTTTCATAATTTATCATAGCGGTGATGGAAAAATCACCTGGATCGGGGAAATCTGATCTATCCATAATCGAGGTTTCGTCCCTTTCCAAGGTTTTCGGGAAAGTCCAGGCTGTCGATTCCATCGATTTCACCGTCCTCAGGGGTGAGCTCTTCGGGTTCCTCGGTCCCAACGGCGCCGGCAAGACGACGACCATCAATATGCTCACCGGCCTGGCGCGGCCGGACGCCGGGTCCATCCGCATCGCCGGGGTCGATCTTGTCCGGAGCCCCAGATCCGCCCAGCATCTCATCGGGGTGGTGCCTGACGAGAGCAACCTCTACCCGGAACTGACAGGGTTCGATAATCTGTGTTTCTGCGCGGCATTGTACGGGCTGGAAAAGAAGGAACGCCGGGCCCGGGCACGGGAACTCCTTGACTTCTTCGACCTGTCGGGGGCGGCAGACCGAAAGTTCGCCGGTTATTCCAAGGGTATGAAGCGGAAACTGACCATAGCCGCCGGAATCATCCATCGGCCGGAGATCCTTTTCCTCGACGAACCCACCACCGGGATCGATGTGGCCAGCGCCAGACAGCTGCGCCAGCTCATCGCCGGCCTCAACAAGGCTGGCACCACGATCTTCCTGACGACCCACTACATAGAGGAGGCTCAGCGCCTCTGCGATCGCATCGCTTTCGTCGTTTCCGGGAGGGTCGTGGACATCGACACAGTGGAGCACCTTCTCCAGCCTCTGAAAGCCCGGCATATCGTGCAATTTTCCTGCTCAGACACTCCCGAGGGGGTTGCGGAAGGGCTTTTTGAGTCCTTCCCGGGTCTTGAATTCGCCCTTCCGGAAACAGGCCAGATCCGGGTGGAGTCGGCAGAGCCGGTCCGCGTGGGCCCTCTGGTCCGCTATCTGGAGGACCTCGGCATCGAGGTTATGGAGGCCCGGAGGATAAGGCCCTCCCTGGAGGACGTCTTCGTCAAGATCACGGGCATCGAGGCGCAGGCCATGCGGAGGGAAAAGGAAAAGAAGGGGGGCGGCCAGTGAAACCCTGGATCGCGTTCTGGAACATCCTGGCAAAGGATATGCGGACCTATTACTTAAAGCCGCCGAATATCAGCTGGGGGCTGATGTTTCCCCTGGCCTGGACGGGGATGTTCTTCATAAAATCGGGAACCGGGCTGGGCAGCATCCCTTCCCTGCTTCCGGGTGTCGTGGCCCTCTCCATCCTGTTCGGAACAACCTCGCTGCTGGCTGTGACGGTGACCTTCGAGAAGAAGAACCGCTCCTTTGAAAGGCTCCTTTTAGCGCCCCTGTCTCTGGAAGTCCTGATGCTGGCCAAGACGAGCGGGGCCATCCTTTTCGGCATCGTCAACGCCTTTGTCCCGGTGGCGATCGCCGCTTTTCTCATGGATATGTCAGGGGTTTCCTGGGGGGCGTTCCTGCCCGCGGTGATCCTCATCGCCGTCGTTTCGACCTTCCTTGGCCTCTTCATCGCTGTTGCCGTAAGCGAGGTGTTCGAGGCCCAGACCTTTTCCAATTTCTTCCGGTTTCCCATGGTCTTTCTCTGCGGTCTTTTTTTCCCCATCGGGCAGCTGCCTCCCTTTTTAAAACCCCTCTCCTTTACCCTTCCCCTGACCTACGGGGCCGACGTGCTTCACGGCGCCGTGAACGGCGCGCACATCCTGCCCTTTGGCCTGGACTTTCTCATTCTCGGGGTCTTCTGCGCGCTTCTTTTCGCCGCGAGCCTCTACAACATCAAGCGACGCTGGATCCTCTAGCCCGCCAGACTCCCCTCCTTTCAGAATTTCCCCCTGCCGGTTTTTTCCCGTTTCTTCCCTGCCGGTGCCCCAGTTGGTGCTAACCTTTTGTCATTGGGGGAGTCGCTGCAACAGCTGATTTGACAAAAAAATATTTTTAAATAATAATAGTTCCTAATTAGGAATCTTCCCTTATGCAGATAATCCCCGACGAACTGGATAGAAGAATGGCCCTCTTTGAGAAGACACTCAAGGAGGCCGGGGTAAAAATCACCCACCAGCGGCTGGAGATCTTTCGGGAGGTCGCGTCATCCCTCAACCATCCCGACGCGGAAACACTTTTCAGGAACGTAAGGAAAAAACTGCCCACCATCTCCCTCGACACGGTGTACAGGGCCCTCTGGCTGATGGTGGATCTGGGACTCCTGACCACACTGGGGGCGTCCCGCGACAGGACCAGGTTCGACGCGAATATGGAATCCCATCATCATTTCGTGTGCTCGGTTTGCGGAATGACGCATGATTTTTACGACGCCGGGTTCGATCGCCTGCCTGTTCCGGAAAAGGTAATGGAAATCGGCAAGGCAGAGAGCGTGCAGGTCCGGATCAAGGGTATCTGCATGAGATGCATGAGAAAAAAAGAAGCGCATTAAGGGGTATTTAAAAAAGGAGGTTGTCATGACGGAAAAGAAGAAAAGGATGACCACGGGATTCGGGGCGCCCGTTGAGAACGATCTGAACTCCATAACGGCGGGGCCAAAAGGGCCCATCCTCATGCAGGATGTCCACTTGATCGAGAAGCTGACCCACTTCGACCGTGAAAGGATCCCCGAGCGCGTCGTCCACGCCAAGGGGGCGGGAGCCCACGGGTACTTCGAGGTGACGAAGGATGTGACGAAATATACGAAGGCTGCCTTCCTGAACAAGGTGGGGAAGAAGACCGACGTCTTCGTCCGCTTTTCCACCGTAGGCGGCGAGAGAGG
>JAFGWO010000230.1 GCA_016937135.1 Pseudomonadota bacterium | reverse complement strand
GATGGTCGACTCCGTTCCGCCGGCGATCATGGCATCGGCGTCTCCATACTGGATCATACGAAAAGCGGTCCCGATGGAATGGGTCCCGGTGGCGCAGGCGGTGACCACGCAGATGTTCGGTCCTTTGGCCCCGGTGTAGATGGAAACCTGCCCGGCGGCCATGTTCCCGATGACCATGGGGATGAAGAACGGGGTGACCCTCCGGGCTCCCTTGTTCCTGAGGACTTCGGCGATCTCCTCGATGACGGGGAGGCCCCCGAGACCGGCTCCAATGGACACGCCGACCCTCTCGGCGTTGGACTCTCCAACAACCAGACCGGACTGCTCGAGGGCTTCCATGGCGGCGAAGATGGCGTAAGGGATAAAAAGATCCATCTTCCGGAGTTCTTTTCTGTCGATCCTCCGTTCCGGGTCAAACCCCTTTACCTCGGCCGCGATCCTCGTGGCCAACTGCCACGGTTCGGGATCGAACCGGGTGATGGGGCCCACGCCGGAGCGGCCCGCCACCATGCCTTCCCAGGTCTCGTTCACATCGAGGCCCAGGGGCGTCACCGCCCCCAGACCCGTGACAACGACTCTTCTCCCCACGGCTGCCTCTTTGTTCTAGGCCTGTTTTTCCGTCAGATAATTGATGGCATCCTGGACGGTCTGGATCTTCTCGGCTTCCTCATCGGGGATCTCGAGATCAAAGGCCTCCTCAAAAGCCATGACCATCTCGACGACATCCAGGGAATCCGCCCCCAGATCGTTCACGAAATGGGAGGTGTTCGCGATGCTGTCCGCATTCTGGTTGAGCTGCTCGGCGATGATCTCCTTGACTTTGGCCGCAACGTCCATGTTCTGCCCTCCAAAAAAGTTTCAGGTTAATGATAGGCGTCTTGTGGTAACGAAAAGTTTCATGGGATCGGGCCTCCGTAAAAAAGGATGGCGCGGACCTGAAACCTTTTCACATATACATGCCTCCGTTGACATGGATGACCTGGCCGGTGATGTAGGACGCACTGTCCGAGAGGAGGAACCGGACCGCCGCCGCCACATCCTCAGGTGTCCCGAGACGGCCGGCGGGAATCATGGATGTGAGGTTTTCCCTCACTTTCTCAGGAAGAACATCGGTCATGGCCGTCTGGATGAACCCCGGCGCCACGGCATTGACCGTGATGCCCCTGGAGGCGACTTCCCGTGCAAGGGATTTGGAGAACCCGATGATCCCGGCCTTGGAGGCGGCGTAATTCGTCTGGCCCGCATTGCCCATGACCCCGACGACGGAGCTGATGTTGACGATGCGGCCGAATTTCTGTTTCACCATGAGCCGGACAACCGCCTTCGAACAAAGATAGGTGCCCGTGAGGTTCGTCTCGAGCACCGCCTTCCAGGCTTCGTCCTCCATCCTCATGAGCAAAGTGTCCCTGGTGATTCCCGCGTTGTTGACCAGATAATCGACCCTGCCGAACCGCTCGAAGACCAGATCCACCATGGCGTTGACGCTTTCGGCATTGGAGACATCGGCCTGCACCCCTATGGATTCCGGGCTCTTTTCCCGGATTTCCAAGGCCGTGGCTTCGGCCTTCCCTGGATTCAGGGAAGCGACCACCACCCGCACACCCCGGCTTGCTAGATCCAGGGCGATGGCTTTTCCGATCCCCTGGCTTCCGCCGGTGATGATTGCGGTCCTGCTTTCAGACATTTCTTCCTCCAAGCAGGGCAAGGGTTGGCTCCAGATCTTCGGGAGAACCGAAACTGCAAACGGGTACAGCCCCCTCGATCCTCCGGATCAAACCCGCCAGGACTTTTCCCGGCCCCACCTCGATGAACGCGCTGACCCCTTCCGCAACCATTCTCGTGACGCTATCCTCCCAAAGGACCGGAGACGTCACCTGATCCACGAGGGAAGGGATAACTTCACGGGCATCCTGAAGGGGCAGGGCTTTTGCGTTGTTTATCAGAACGGTCTTTAAGCTGTCAATGCGAATGTCGGAGAGGATTTTTTTCATACGAACGGCGGCAGACTCCATTAGAGGACAATGAAAGGGGGCGCTGACCGGCAGTTCGACGAATTTTTTCCCTCCCTTTTCCCTGAAGAGGGAGATGGCCCTTTGGACATCGGCCCTCCGACCCGCGATCACGACCTGTCCCGGGGCGTTGAAATTGGCCGGGGTAACCAGACCGCCGCCCGAGGAAGCCTCCGCGCACAGGGAGAGGATCTCCTGCCTGTCCATCCCCAGCAGCGCGGCCATGGATCCCTCCCCTTCGGGGACGGCCTCCTGCATCGCCCGGCCCCTTTCACGGACGACGCGGACCGCGTCGGAAAAACTGATGCTTTCCGCCGCCACGAGGGCCGAGTACTCGCCCAGGCTATGTCCCGCCACGAAAGCCGGCCCGGCCGGAAGGTTCGGGGCCAGGACCCTGTAGGCGGCCATGCTGACCGTCAGAATGGCCGGCTGGGTATTCCCGGTCTGCCTGAGATCCTCTTCAGGGCCCTCGAAGCAGAGCCCGCTGATGGAATAACCCAGGGCGTCATCCGCCTCCTCGAAGGTTTCCCTTGCAGCCGGCGACCAGGAAGCCAGATCCTTTCCCATCCCGACGAACTGCGACCCCTGCCCGGGGAAAACCAGGGCAAACCTCATCAGGCGCTTTTCCTCGCCGCCTTCACAGCCCGGATGATCTCGGGGACAACCTGAAAAAGGTCCCCCACCAGGCCATAGGTCGCCACCTC
>JAFGWO010000229.1 GCA_016937135.1 Pseudomonadota bacterium | reverse complement strand
TCGATTACGACAAGCTGGAATTCGTCATCAGGCATTCGGTCCGCTTCCTCGATAATGTCATCGAAATGAACCGTTATCCCCTGAAACAGATCGAGGAAGTCACCAAGACCAACCGGAAGATCGGCCTCGGCATCATGGGATGGGCGGACATGCTGTTTCGGTTGGGGATTCCCTATAACTCCGAGGAGGCGGTCGCCCTCGGTGAAAAAATCATGACCTTCCTCCAGGAGAAGGGCAGGGAGGCTTCCCGGGACCTCGCTGTGGAGAGGGGGCCTTTTCCCTCCTTCAAGGGGTGCGCCCTCGATATCCCGGGCCGTCCCCCCGTCAGGAACGCGACCGTTACCACCATCGCCCCCACCGGGACCATCAGCATCATCGCCAATACCACCAGCGGCATCGAGCCGCTCTTCGCCGTGGCCTTTCAGAGGAATGTCCTCGACAACCAGAAACTGGTTGAGGTCCATCCGTACTTCCGCGAGGTTGCGAAGAGGGAGGGTTTCTACAGCGAGGAACTGATGCAGGAGATCGCGGAGAAGGGATCTATTCAGCATATTTCGGGGATTCCCGACTGGGTGAAGAAAATCTTCGTCACCTCCCACGACGTCAGCCCCGAATGGCATGTCCGGATGCAGGCGGCCTTCCAGCAACACACGGACAACGCCGTTTCCAAAACGGTTAACTTCCCGCGGGATGCCACCGTGAAGGACATCGAAGATGTCTATCATCTGGCCTATGAGATGGGATGCAAAGGGGTTACGGTATACAGGGACGGAAGCAGGGACGAGCAGGTCCTTTCCTTCGGGTCCTCAAAGGCGCCAAAGGAAGAGAACTCCGGGGAGGTTGTGAGCCCGAAACCAAGGCCAAGGCCTGCCTGCACCCAGGGCATGACGATCAAGATGAAAACCGGCTGCGGGAACCTCTATGTCACCATCAATGAGGACGAAAAGGGCCTGTGCGAGGTTTTTACCCAGATGGGCAAGGCGGGAGGATGCGCCGCATCCCAGTCCGAGGCGGTCAGCCGCATGATCTCCCTCGCCCTGAGGTCGGGGATCGAAGTGGAAGCGATCCTTCGTCAACTCTCCGGGATAAGATGCCCTTCTCCCCTGTGGCAGAACGGCGAGATGATCCTTTCCTGTTCCGATGCCATCGCCAAGGCCCTCAGGCAGTATGATGAGATGAGAAGGGAAAGGGTTGGGCTCCCTAAAAAAATAGTGGAATTTCCATCGGGGAAGAAATCGTCTCCCGAAATCGAGGATGTTATCGCCTCGATGGGACGGCTTTGCCCCGAGTGCGGGGCCACCCTTGATTTTGCCGAGGGGTGCGCAACATGTCATTCCTGCGGGTTTTCAAAGTGCAGCTAAAACACGTCTCCGTTAAGGGAAAAATCCACAAGAATTGATTTTTCCGGAAAAGATCGGGTTCAATATATAGAAAAAGCCGGTTTACGATTGCCTGAACCGGTTTTTCTTTCTTTAAAAGGATTTTTGCCGTCTTCTGTCCTGACTGGCTTTCAACCTCTGAAGCCGGGACTACCTACATGGTCCTTTTTGTCCCAATTTTTGGTTGACTTTTGCGGGTAGGGAGGTTATCCAAAATCCAATTGCTGCCAAAAAACACATTGAAGGAGGTGACTGCTTTGGCTTATGTGATTACTGAAGAATGCACCGGTTGCGGAAGCTGTATGGATGCTTGTCCTGTGAGCGCTATCAGCGAAGGGGATCCCTATGTCATCGATCCGGCGGTTTGCACGGATTGCGGCGACTGCGCTGAAGTCTGCCCCGTTGAGGCCATCCATCCGGGCGAATAGACGGTCATTTTCCCGATGAAAAAGGGCGGCCTTCGGGCCGCCCTTTTTTCTTTGCCAGGCCAACTGCCGGCGTCGGTGTCATCACCCGCCGCCGGGAAGAAAAGTGCAGGATGTAAGGATCTCCGCGCCCGATAATTTTCTTATTTTTTCCATGCTGTCTCCGCACGAAGGACAGAAGATCGGGGTTTTGGATTCCTCGTCGGGGATCATCTGCGAATACTGCAGGTGGCAGGAGGGACATTTAAGTTCATAGATGCTATATCCGCTCATGGGTTCTTTTTGCCCTCCGGATTGGGATCAGGTGTTTTTTTCCACCATCGACTTGATCATGGAGGCGTTGGCCCCGATGACCTGGTCCACAACCACGCCGTTTTTAAACAGCATTATTGTGGGGATGCTTCTGATGCCGTATTTGTGGGCTGTGCCCGAGTTCCCGTCGACGTCCATCTTGAAGACCTTGATCTTGGAACCGTAGCTGTCGGCGATCTCGTCGATGACGGGGGCTACGAGGCGGCAGGGAGCGCACCAGGCCGCCCAGAAATCCACGAGAACCGGACCCTCGGCTTTCAAAACATCCTTTTCGAAATCGGCATCGGTAATGGCAGACACATTCTTGCTCTCGGACATGATCATTCCTCCCGGCTAAATATATTTCGGAAATAAAGTGGTTGTTTCGTGTTAACGATGGTGATAGTAACCTCCCATCCCGGTCCTGTCAATGGTAAATTGGAATATTAGAAAATAATAATTAGATAAAATAAGGAGAGGAACCTGGATCCCTCTGACAGCCCCCTGTTCCTGAGCAGGTCTAAATTGCGGGAGTTAAGATCCCTTTCCTCCACAAAAATACGGAGGAACAAAGGGGTCTGCCTTGTTGAGGGGGAACGCGCCCTTCGGGAAGCCGCTTCCCGCGGCGTGCTCCGATATCTGATCGCCTCCGCGGAAGAAACGGGCGGCAGGGAAGATCCCCGCGCCGACCCGGGTCTTTCAACGGTTCCCCTTTATCTGGTCGATAGACGGATCTTCCGGGAGTTATCCGACATACGTTCTGGAACAGGGCTCATCGGGGTCGCCGACATTCCCCCGGCCGCGGATTTTCAGATTCTGCCCGGTGAAGAAACGGGGTCCGTCCTCCTTTTTCTGGATGGCCTGCAGGAACCGGGAAATGTGGGCGGGATCATCAGAACAGGGTGGGCCCTGGGAATCCGGGGGGCCATGCTCGGACCGGGGACGGCCGATCCTTTTGCACCCAAGGGAGGCAGGGCTTCGGCAGGCGGGGTGTTTCACCTCCCTCTTTTTTATCCGGTTTCCAGGGAACACCTCGAGACCCTTCAGGATTACGGGTATTCCATTTATCTTGCGGAATCGAGGGGCGCCCCCGTGGAGACCGTCCGGTTTTCCTGCCGGTCCGTCCTGATACTCGGAAACGAGGGAAGAGGAGCCTCGGAAGGGATGGAGCGCCTTGGGATCAAGGTAGCCATACCCATGGCCGAGGGGGTGGACTCCCTTAATGTGGTCGTGGCGGGCTCGATGATCCTGGCGGCCATGACGGAGGGAAGGGAGAGAACCGGAAGGATGAAGGATGAAGGGGGGAGGAAGGAAGAAGGAAGAAGGAAGAAGGAAGAAGGAAAAACGGCCTGATGGAGGTCATCCTGGGTGCGTGAACCCTGAACCCTGAACCCTGAACTCTGAACTCTGAACTCTGAACTCTGAACTGCCCACTACTCACCCTTCGCAAAAAGATTTTGTGATCTTTGCCAGGGCCATGGCCGTTCTTTCGACCAGAAGGCGGCCTTTTTCCGGGCTCGCGGCGCGCGGGTTCCCGCAGACGCCCCCGGGCCAGTACCGTTCCGGGTCCGGCACCACCCTTTTGTGAACGGACTGGGGGTATTCCTCCTCGGGGGGATCCCCCACCCGATCAGGATAAAGATAAAGGATCCGGGATGTCTCTATCTCGCCCGCGTGCCCGTCTCCCGGCGTTTCCAGGAGATCGGCCGCGGATTCGCGAAGGAGATCGAGATCGCAGACCACGGCTACTTCCAGGGATGGGTCCTTATCCACATTCATCTGCGCGGCCTCCCTCAGGGCCGCCATGTGGATGGACCCGGCGTGGCCGGAAAAGAGGATGATTTTTTTAAAACCCTGCCTGGAAAAGGATCTGATGAGGTCCCCGGAGAGGGCACGGAGGGTGTCGCCGGTCAGGGTTATGGTGCCGGGATGGTTGCGCGTGCTGCTGCATTGTCCGTAATGGATGGGCGGGGCCACGATGGCAGGGGTTATCGCCGAGGATCGAAGGGCGATTTCATAAGCCTGAAGGGTGTCCGTGGAAAGGGGGAGGTGAGGGCCGTGTTCTTCGACGGTCCCGAAAGGCACGATGACCGGGATGCCACTCCCGGCTAAAATCCTGACATCTTCCATGGTCATCCACTTCATTTCCATTTCCAGCTCCTTTTCTGTCCCGGGGCGGTTGCCCTAATGGAAAAGAGAATATATCATGCCACCTCAGCCAGACAACAGGCACAAGGAGCGGGGCGACGATGCCGGAATCTGGGGATCGCCCTTTCTTTCCGGAAATTGGCTGACCATAAGGTGAGTCAAGGGGGATTTTCCCGGGTTCGAAGCGCGTCTTTTACCTTCCGACCGGTTTGCCTCTAAAAGTTGCCCGTGTTTCCTTTTCGCCTGCCCCATTTTCCGGAGGTTTTGTTTCGTGAGTTCCGATCAGAAAACAGCAAGGGCCCGTGATCTTGAGGCCCGCCTGAGAAAGACCAGAGGAATCCTTTTCGACCTGGACAACACCCTCTACCCGATGGAAATGGGGGTCTTTGACCTTATCAGGGAGAGGATAAGCCAGTACGTGGCCCGGCTGACCGGGCTTGGGACAGAGGAAGTCATGGCCCTTCGGCGGGAATACATCTCCCGCTACGGGACGACCCTGGGGGGCCTCATGGACCGTCACAAGGTGGACCCGGAGGGTTTCCTCGAATTCGTCCACGACATCCCCGTGGAGGAGTTGCTCGGTCCCGATCCCGAATTAAGCGCCTTTCTCCAGTCGATCGACCTCCCCATGGTTATCTTTACCAATGCGTCCCGCAAGCATGCGGAAAGGGTTTTAAAGACCATCGGGATCGAGGGGTTTTTCCGGGGAATCTGCGATCTGGAGGACACGGGATATCTCGGGAAGCCCCACCGGGAAGCTTACGAGAAAGCGGCGGGTTTCCTTTCCCTGCCCCTCGACAGGACCCTTTTTTTCGATGATGTTCCCCTGAACATCGAGGCAGGGCGGCGCTTCGGGGCGTTGACCGTCTTTGTCGGTCCTTCCCGAAACGGTCTGGGGGATCTTCACGCCGGCCGGGTGACGGACCTGAAAAGCTCCTTTGGCGCCATGCCCTGGTACAAGGCGTAAAAAGAAAACGGTCAAATTTGAACATTCAGGAGGAATTCCTTTGAAACCCGTGATATCCCCTCGCTGGTCCGGTACACGTTCCCTTAAAGGTTTTTCGGGACGTCTCCAGGTATTTTTCCTTTCCGCGGTTGTGGCGGCCGCCTCCCTTTGCCTGCAGGCGGCGACGGCCGCGGCTTTCGTGGATCGGGGCCAGACCCTTTCCCGGGTGCTCCCCAACGGGATGGAAGTCCTCGTGCGGGAGGAGCCCGCTTTCCAGGTCGTTGAGGTCCAGATCTGGGTCGGGGCCGGGAGCCGCGACGAACCGCCGGGGAAAGAGGGGGTCGCCCATCTTTTCGAACACATGATCTTTAAAGGAACCGAAAAATACGGGGTAGGGGAGATCGCCCGGGCGGTGGAGGCCTCCGGTGGCGATATTAACGCCTACACCTCTCAGGAGAATACGGTCTATCACATAACCATCGCCGCGGAGCATTTTCCCATCGCCCTGGCCATTCTCGCCGATGCGGTTTTAAAACCTGTTTTCAACCCTGGAGAACTCGAGAAGGAAAAACTGGTTGTCATCGAGGAGATCCACCGCGGGGAGGATGATCCTTCAAGGGTTTTTTCCCGGGAGCTGTTTAAAAACGCTTTCAGGGTCCATCCTTACGGCCGAACGGTCATCGGGACGCCTGAATCCGTTTCCGGGATATCCCGGAGGGATATGATCCGGTTTCACCGGGACTGGTATGTTCCCGGGAACATGAAGCTGGTCGTTGTAGGGGGGGTTAAGGCGGCGGATGTCTTTAATGCTGCCGGAGAGCTGTTCACGGGCTCGGAGCCGACCGGGAAAAAGAGGGCCGGAAGCGTTGAACCGCCCCAGGAGGATGTCAGGACCTTTCGCCTCCTGTTGGATTCCGAGCCGGCAAGGATGGCCCTGGCCTTCCCGATCGGGGACCTGAAGGACCCGGAGACGCCGGTCCTCGACCTCATCGCCGCGCTTCTTTCCGGGGGACGCAGCTCCCGGCTCCCCGTGAATCTCAGGGATTCCGGCCTGGTGCATAGCGCCTGGGCTTACGCCTATACGCCCACTGATCCGGGGCTCTTCGTCATAGGGGCAACCATGTCCCGGGAGAAAAGCAGGGACGCTTTCAAGGGGGTCCTCGCCCAGATGACGCGCCTGCAGTTAGAACCCGTAACCCATGAGGAGCTTGACCGCGCCCGGCAGCGGATCATCAGCGATAAAATCTTTTCCAGGGAGACGGTGGAAGGGCAGGCCAGGGATATAGGGTATCTGGCGATGAATCTGGGGGATCTGGATTTTAACGACCAGTATTATTCGCGGCTCCAGTCCGTGGACTCCCGGGACATCATGGAGGTGTCGCGGCGCGTTTTTCGCCCTGAAAGAGCCACTGTGGGGTTTCTGTCCCCCGATGAGAAAGACCAGCCCGACGATGAGATGATCACCCGGGCC
>JAFGWO010000228.1 GCA_016937135.1 Pseudomonadota bacterium | reverse complement strand
CTGATCCACGACGACCTCCCGGCCATGGACGACGATGATTTCCGCCGAGGATCCCCCACCTGCCACATAGCTTTTGACGAGGGGACGGCCATCCTCGCCGGCGACGCCCTTCTTACCCTCGCCTTCGAGGTCCTGGCCGGGGTCCGGGGGGAAGACCCCGAAACAGGCCTTCGGATGATCTCCGAACTGGCCAGGGCGGCGGGGTGGCAGGGCATGGTCGGGGGACAGCAGGCGGACATGGAAGGTGAGGGCTCTTCACCGGATCCTGACAGGCTGCGGTACATACACACCCGCAAAACGGGCGCCCTCATAGCCTGCTCCGTGGTCCTCGGGAGCCTTGCCGCCCGGGCGGAGGATTCGGTCGTGGATCAATTCCGCCTTTTCGGGGAGAGGATCGGCCACGCTTTCCAGATCGTTGACGACATCCTGGATGTCACTGCCACCACAGGGGAAATGGGCAAGGACCAGGGGAGCGACGCGGCCAGGGGAAAAATGACCTATCCCGCCCTTTATGGTGTTTCAAAAGCCCGCCGAATGGCCCTGGAACTGATCGATCGCGCCAAGACGGACATCAGGCAGCTTGACCGGGAGGGGCGCCTCGCCCAGATCTCGGATTACATCCTTCTCAGGAGGCTATAGTTTTTGGAAGAAAAACGATCCGCCGTCACGAATCTTCAGGACACAGACCCTGAATCCCCCATATTGCCGGGCATCCGGTCCCCCGCCGACCTTTGGGAAATGGACGTCCCCCAGCTGGAACAGCTGGCCCGGGAGGTTCGAAAGGAGATCCTTGAAGTCGTTTCCCGAAACGGAGGACACCTGGCCTCCAATCTGGGGGTAGTCGAACTGACCATCGCCCTGCACCATGTCTTCCACATGCCTGTCGACAGGATTGTCTGGGATGTGGGCCATCAGGCCTACACCCACAAGCTCCTCACAGGACGTTTGAGCCAATTCCCGACCCTTCGCCGGAAAGGGGGCTTAAGCGGCTTCCCCAAAAGGGAAGAAAGCCCCTACGACCTTTTCAACGTCGGACACAGCGGGACCTCCATTTCCGCGGCCCTTGGCATCGCCCAGGCCGCCCGGCATCTGGGCGAGGAAGGCAAGGTCGTAGCCGTCATCGGGGACGGCAGCATCACGGCGGGCATCGCCCTGGAAGGTCTTAACCAGGGCGGGGAACTGGGCAAGCAGCTGGTGGTCGTTCTGAACGACAACGAGATGTCCATCGCCCCGAACGTCGGCGCCATGTCCTCCTACCTTTCCCGGATGCTGACGGGGAATTTCGTCACACGGATGAAAAAGGAGACGGAAACCTTCATCGGCCGGATCCCGAAGCTCGGGGAACCATTCCTCAACGCGGCCCGACGGGCGGAGGATTCCTTCAAGACCCTTATTTACCCAGGCATGCTGTTCGAAGAGCTGGGGTACGAGTACATAGGCCCCATCAAGGGACATCGCCTCGACCGGCTCATCGAGGCATTGAACAACGCGCGGCGGATCAAGGGGCCGGTCCTGGTCCACGTCGGAACCGAAAAGGGCAAAGGGTATCCTCCCGCTGAAAAGAATCCCACCGCTTTTCACGGGATCGGATCCTTCGATCTGGAAACCGGGGAAACGCCCCCTTCGGAGGGTCCCCCCTCCTACACGGAGGTTTTCAGCGAGGCTGTCGTCAGGGCCGCGGCGAAGGACGAAAAGATCATGGCCATTACAGCCGCCATGCCCGAAGGGACGGGCCTCAACCGCTTTGCCCTGGAGTTTCCGGACCGGTTTTATGACGTCGGGATCGCCGAGCAGCACGCCGTCACCTTCGCGGCTGGCCTCGCGACCCGCGGTCTAAAACCCGTTGTGGCCATCTACAGCACTTTTTTGCAGCGGTCTTATGATCAGATCGTCCATGATGTCTGCCTCCAGAACCTTCCCGTCGTTTTCGCCATCGACCGGGCGGGGCTTGTCGGGGAAGATGGTCCAACGCATCACGGGGTCCTTGACCTCTCCTATTTAAGGTCCATCCCCAACATGACCGTCATGGCCCCCCGCGACGAGCAGGCCCTCTGCGACGCCCTCGAAACATCCTTGCGCCTCGGCTCCCCCTGCGCTTTCCGCTATCCCCGGGGGAAAGGCGCGGGGACGCCGGTGACGGAGCCCGAAGTCTGGGAGCGCGGCAAGGGTGAGGTCCTTCGGGAGGGGACCGACGTCCTTCTTGTAGGAGCCGGCACCGTGGTCCACCCCTGTCTCGCCGCCGCCGCGGCCCTGGAAAAGGAGGGGATTTCCGTCGGGGTGGTGGACGCCCGCTTCATAAAGCCCCTGGACGAGGAACTGATCTTTTCATCGGCGCGCGGGTGCCGTTTCATGGTCACCGTCGAGGAAAATGTCCTCGCGGGGGGTTTTGGCTCGGCGGTCCTGGAGGCAGCGGTTTTGCGGACAGAAAAGACCCCCATATTCCGGCTGGGGCTTCCGGACGCCTTTGTCGGTCAGGGCACCCCGGCGGAGCTCCGGGCCGAACTGGGCCTGGACGCCCCTGGCATCGCCCGCTTCATAAGGGAGACAAATGCCGGCGGCCGGTTTTGAGCGGGCGGACCTTCTGCTGGTAAAGAGGGGCCTTGTCGAGACGAGGACCCGCGCCCAGGCCCTGATCCTGGCCGGCCGGGTCTATTCAGGGCAGGGCAGGGTGGACAAGCCCGGGACGAGACTGAGACCGGACGCGGACCTGACGGTCCGCGAGCCCCTCCCTTTTGTGAGCCGCGGGGGGCTTAAACTCGACGCGGCACTCGTTGGGTTTGGGATCGACCCGGCAGGGGCGTCCTGTCTTGACGTAGGCGCCTCGACGGGAGGATTCACGGACTGCCTGCTCAAGAGGGGGGCACGGAAGGTCTACGCCGTAGACGTAGGTTACGGTCAGCTTGACTGGGGCCTCAGGAACGATCCCAGGGTCCTGGTCCTCGAGAGAGTTAACTTCCGGACTATTTCCCCGGAGGCCCTCCCGGGGGACCTGGATCTGGCGGTGGTGGACGTTTCCTTCATATCCTTGCGGCAGATCCTTCCGAATCTTGGGTTTTTCCTCAAGGAGGGCGCCCGCGCCGTAGTCCTGGTCAAACCCCAGTTCGAGGCGGGTAAGGGAAAAGTCGGGAAGGGAGGGATCGTGAGGGATCCGGCCCTTCGGGAGGAAGTTCTGGGTCAGGTCCTCGAGGCGGCCCGGGAAAACGGGTTTGAGGTCCTCGGGACGATGGAATCCCCCCTCAAGGGGGCATCCGGCAACGTGGAATTTCTGGCCTCCCTGCGTCTGGTCAGAGGCAGAAGACCCTGAAGGCCCCCGGCGCCTCCATCTCCCCGAATATGCCGGAGGAAGCGGCCCCGGGACCATAAAAGGCATCGTTTGCAATGACATTCAAAAAGGTCGGCATCATCACCAAGATCACGAGCCCCCTGGCCCCAGGGACCATGTCGGCTGTGGTCCCTTTGCTCCGCGGGAGGGGGATCGCCGTGCGGATCCAGGAGGAATTCGGGGACCTTGCCGGGGAAGGGGTCACGGCGGTACCGCGCGAGGAGGTCATGGAAGGGGCGGACCTCGCCCTGGTCCTGGGTGGGGACGGGACTTTCCTCCTGGCGGCGCGCCTGGTGGAAAATTCGGACGCCCTCCTTCTCGGGGTCAACCTCGGCTCTCTTGGTTTTCTCACCGAACTGAGCCTCGAGGAGATGGATGCCCACCTTCCGAGGATCCTGGCCGGGGATTTCGAGATCGAGGAAAGGATAAGGCTGCAGGCGGACCTGTTGAGAGGCCGCGAGTCCATCGGGAAATATCAGGCG
>JAFGWO010000027.1 GCA_016937135.1 Pseudomonadota bacterium | reverse complement strand
GTTCACGAGCTCTTCGGGCAGACCATCGCCGGATGGGCCCGGAAAGAGGCGGAAAGAATAGGCCTTGATGAGGCGACCCTTGTCGTGCTTGGACCGGGGAACGGGCATCTGGCCCAGGATATCCTGGACAGCTGGGGTGAGGGTCCCTGCCGCCTGGCCATGATCCTGGTTGAGACGAGCCATCCCAGGAAAAGGGAGCTCGAGTCAAGGTTCCGGGGCCGCTCCGTCCGGGTCCTGTCTCCCGATGAGCTCGACGCTCTGGATCCGGTCACGGGGTTCGTCCTGGCCAACGAATTTTTCGATGCCCTCCCTTTCAGGATTTTCGAAAATAGAGGCGGGGACGTTTTTGAGATCCATGTCCAGTCGGGACAGGGGGTCTTTGAAGAGGTCCTCCTTCCACTTCGGGAGGTTCCGGAAAACTTCAGGCCCCTCCTGGATGCGATCCCCGAGGGGTTCCGGACCGAACTTTCCCCGGAGTGGGAGGACTGGATCTCCAGGATTTCCCGCTTCCTGGAAAAAGGGCGTTTCCTGATCATCGATTACGGGGAATTCACCGATGGACTCATCGTCCCCTGGCGCATGGGGGGGACCATGAGATGTTTCCATAGCCACCAGATGGACACCAACCCCTACGAAAAACCGGGCCTCAAGGATATCACCGCCCACATCAACTTCTCCTTTCTCAGGGATTCCGCCCTCTCAGCGGGGTTCGGCATCGGCAGCTACACCACCCAGTCCTCCTTCCTCATCAGGAACGGGATCCTCGATCTGATCGGCGAACGAATGGAAAGGGTCGGGGAGGAAGAAGGGGTTAAACTCTGGCTCTCGGTAAAAAACCTCGTCCATGATGAGGGCATGGGGGAGATCTTCAAGGCGATGGTGCTGGAGAAAAACTGAAAAAAACTATAGGGGAGGGAGAAGGGAGAAGCCGAAGGCCCCCGAGCCTGTCGAGGGGGATGAAGGAGGAAGGAAATCCGGTTTTAACGTGAACGTTGAATGTTGATGACCTCGCAAAAAGTCCCGGATCGGACTTTTTGCGATCCTGCCCATGTTTAACGATAAACCGGACAATGATAATGAGCGATCTCACCAGACTGAAACAGGACGCGGTGGACATTTTCCTCGCCGGGGTGGGGGCGGTGGATCCCCGCGAGGCCGTCATCAGGCATCTTTCATTAAACGGCGATGTCCTCCAGGCGGGGGACGCGCGGGTGCCCCTTTCCCCGGAAGGCAGGATTTTCGTGGTCGGATGCGGAAAAGGCGGGGCCCCCATGGCTGCGGCCGTTGAGGAGATTCTTGGTAAACGCCTGTACGAAGGCCTCGTAGTGGTCAAATACGGCCATCTCGCCCCGCTGAAAAAGGTCCGCCTTCTGGAAGCGGCCCACCCGGTCCCCGACGAGGCGGGCCTTGCAGCGTCCCGGGAGATGCGCGGACTCCTGGGTACGACAAGGCCTGAGGATGTGGTGGTCTGTCTCCTGTCCGGCGGCGGGTCCGCCCTCCTTCCCAGTCCTGTGGATCCTGTTTCCCTCTCTGACAAGCAGGCCGTCACCCGGCTTCTCCTCGGGGCCGGGGCCGACATCGGCGAGATCAACTGCGTCAGAAAACACCTTTCACAGCTCAAGGGAGGGGGGCTCGCCAGAGCGGCCCATCCGGCGAGGGTCGTGACCCTCATCCTCTCCGACGTGGTGGGTGATCCCCTCGAGGTCATCTCCTCCGGCCCGACGGTGGGAGACCCGACATACTTTTCCGATGCCCTTGGCGTCCTGGAAAAATTCAGCCTCCTGGGGGAGGTGCCCCGGTCGGTCAGGTTCTACCTCCAGGATGGGGCGAAGGGGCTTTATCCCGAAACCCCGAAACCGGACGACCCGATCTTCAAAACAGTGACGAACGTCCTCGTCGGGACCAACGCCATGGCCATTGATGCGGCCGCGGCCAAAGCCGGGGATCTTGGCTTTGCCACCCGGATCCTCTCTTCCGACATCACCGGTGATACCCGTGCGGCCGTGGAACTCCATTTAAAAACGGTAAGGGAAATCGTCGCGGGCGCTTCCCCTCCCCGGCCGCCGGCATGCGTCCTGTCCGGTGGAGAGACCACGGTGGTCCTTCGAGGCAAGGGGAAAGGCGGAAGGAACCAGGAATTCGCCCTCGCCGCGGCGAATGGCATCAAAGGCCTCGAAAGGGTAGTCATCCTTTCCGGAGGAACGGACGGCACGGACGGCCCCACCGACGCCGCGGGGGCGATCGCCGACGGGACCACAGTCCTGCGCGCGGAAAAGGCGGGCATGGATCCTGAAGCGTTCCTTGCAGACAACGACAGCTATCACTTCTTTGAAAAACTGGGGGACCTCCTCGTGACGGGACCGACCCTGACCAATGTCATGGATCTGAGGGTGATGCTGGTAGGGGGGGAGAGCAGAGAAGGTAGAAGGGAGAAGGGAGAAGGATAAAATCCCGGATTCCAGATTCCAAATTCCAGAAAACGAAAAAAGCGGGTTCGCACCCGCTTTTTTCGTTGATCCTCTTTTTCCCTTTCCTCACGGATCAAGGATTTGGGACACGAGTCCTTGATCCGACCGCCCCGCGCGCGGCGAGTTTATGAATTTTTGCGAAGTCAT
>JAFGWO010000227.1 GCA_016937135.1 Pseudomonadota bacterium | reverse complement strand
GGACCTTTTCGCCGGGACGGGGGCCATGGGCCTGGAGGCTCTGAGCCGGGGCGCCCGGCGGGCGGTTTTCGTGGAAAATAACCCCAAAACATTGCGGGTCCTGGAGGAAAATATCCGGGAATGCCGGTGCGGGGAAAAGGCGGATGTCGTCCCCCTGGCGGTGGGTTCCTACCTGGGCCGGGGTTTTTCCCCGGGCGGTTTTGATCTGATCTTCGCCGACCCTCCCTACAAGGGGGAAGAGGGGACTTTGACCTTGATGGCCCTTTCCAAACATGCTAAATCCCTGCCAGAGTGCCTTGTCATCCTGGAACACGCCCCGGGGGACAATTTGGCACAGCCCCCCGGATTGAGGATCATTGAAACGAGAAAATACGGCAATACGGCGGTCACCTTTTTCCGGTTTGCCTCCAGGGAGACCCTTCCTTGAAAACAATCGCTGTTTATCCCGGAACCTTCGATCCCATCACCAACGGACACGTCGAGCTGATCCGCAGGGCAGCGGCCATATTCCCTTCCGTGGTGGTCCTTGTCTCGGGCGGCCCGAAGAAATCCCCCTTTTTCAGTGCCGAAGAGCGGGTCGGGATGGTCCGGGAGGCGGTTGACCTTTGCGAGGGATCCATCGAGGTAAAATGTTTCCGCGGCCTCCTTGTGGACGCCGTCCGGGAATGCGGGGCGCGCATCATCATCAGGGGATTAAGGGCTATTTCCGATTTTGAGTACGAGTCCCAGATGGCGCTGATGAACCGGAGGCTGAACCCGGACGCCGAGACTTTTTTCATGATCAGCACCGAGGACCACGCTTATCTGAGCTCCAGTTTCGTCAAGGAGATTGCGAGCCTGGGAGGGGATGTGAGCACCATGGTCCCTCCCGGAGTGGATCGAAGCCTTAAAACCAGGTTTTCGACCCCGGGCCAGGAAAAAGGGGAGGGGATCTCATGAACCGCATTCGGGGAGGGCAGGAAAGGAAGAACCCTTCGGGGACAGGGGACACGATCCTGAATTCCATCCGGGAGCGGGCCCGCGCGATCTGTCCGGCCATTGTCTATCCGGAGGGAAAGGATGAGAGGATCCTCGAGGGGGCGGCGATAAGCGCTGCCCGTGGTTTGGCCCGGCCAACAATTCTGGGGGATGAGAGGTTCGTCCGGCAATTCCTGTCGGGTAAGGGCCTCGATGCCGGTTCCCTCAGGGTGCTGGATCCTGAGGATCCAGGGGTCAGGGAGCCCCTCGCGCCCGCTTATCATGCCGTCAGGGAGGGGAAAGGCCTTTCAAGGGAAGAATCCGACGCCGAACTCGAAAGCCCCGTGACCCTTGGCGCCATGATGGTGAGGGAAGGGATGGCCGAAGGGATGGTCGCCGGGGCGGCCACAACGACAGGGGAGGTCGTGAGAAACGCGTTGAGGATCATCGGGATGGCTCCCGGGGTCGAGATCCTTTCCAGCTGTTTCATCATGGTGCTGCCCGTGGACGATTTCGGAGAGGATGGGGTCTTTATCTTTGCCGATTGCGGGATCGTTCCAGACCCAACCCCATCCCAGCTGGCCCAGATCGCTGTGTCCTCGGCCGAAAGCGCCGTCTTTTTCCTCGATTTCGAACCCAAGGTGGCGATGCTTTCCTTTTCCACCCACGGTAGCGCCCGTCATCCCCATGTGGACAGGGTCCGGGAGGCTACACGCATCGTCCGCGAAAGGGCGCCTAACCTCATCGTGGATGGGGAGATCCAGCTGGATGCCGCTATTGTCCCCGATGTGTCCAAAAGAAAGGTGCCGGACAGTCCCCTGGAGGGAGATGCCAATATCCTGATTTTTCCGGATCTGGATTCCGGAAATATCGCCTACAAGCTCGTCGAACGCCTTGCGTTTACGAAAGCCATCGGGCCCATTCTGCAGGGGCTTAAAAAGCCGGTAAACGATCTGTCCCGGGGATGCCGCGTGGAGGATGTCGTCAACGTTTCGGCCATCACCGCGATACAGGCGGGAAAGGCGAGGATGGCCGAAAGGCAGGACGACTGAACGACTGAACGATCCTGTGCCAGAGCCCCTTTTTTCGTCTGTTCGTTAAGTCGCACAATCGAAAATGAATTTTCGTTTTCTTTCGGAGGTTCTCATGGATCTAGCCAAACGGGTCAGCAAGATCAAGCCGTCTCCCACCCTTGCCATCGACGCCAAGGCCAAGCAGATGAAGGCCGACGGGATCGATGTGGTCGGGTTCGGGGCCGGTGAGCCCGATTTCGATACCCCGGAGCACATAAAACAGGCCGCCATCGATGCCCTCCTCGGGGGGATGACCAAGTACACCCCGGTGCCCGGGACCCTTGCCGCCAAAGATGCCATCCGGGCCAAGCTGAAAAGGGACCAGGGCCTGGAATACGCCCGTGACCAGATCATCGTATCCTGCGGGGCCAAGCACACCCTGTACAACATCTTTCAGGTGCTGGTGCAGGAGGGGGATGAGGTGATCATCATCGCTCCCTACTGGGTGTCCTACCCTCCCCAGGTCGTGCTTGCGGGGGCGACACCCGTTATTGTCGAAACGACCGAGGAGAACGATTTCGTCCCCGTCCTGGAAGACCTGGAAAGGGCCATGACCGGGCGCACCAGAGCCATCGTGATCAATAGCCCCTGTAACCCCACAGGAGCGGGGTACCCCCGGGAATGTCTGGAGGAGATCGCGGCCCTGGCCATGGACCGGGGGGTCTTCGTTATCAGCGATGAGATCTACGAAAAAACCATCTATGGCGGGTTCGAATTTTTCAGCATCGCCCAGGCCCCGGGAATGCAGGACCACACAGTCATTGTCAACGGCCTTTCCAAGAGCTACTCCATGACCGGGTGGCGAATCGGATATGCCGCCGGGCCCGCCCCCCTTATCGGGGCCATGACAAAGGTCCAGAGCCAGAGCACGAGCAACCCCGTCTCCTTCTGCATGCCCGCCGTCGAGGCGGCCCTGAACGGACCCCAGGATTTTGTTTCGGAGATGGTGGCCCGTTTTGACGAACGGCGCCGCTATATCCTGGATCGCCTTTGTGCCCTGGAAGGAGTCTCATGTTTCACACCAAAGGGAGCGTTTTACGCTTTTCCCAATTTCTCGGGTCTTTACGGGCATTCCTGCCGCGGCAAGGCCATTGAAAATTCCACGGACCTCGCGGATTATTTCCTTGAGGAGGCCAGGGTAGCTCTTGTTCCGGGGGTCGCCTTCGGGGCCGACAGATTTGCCCGCCTTTCCTACGCGACGGGGATGGAGAACATCGAAAAAGGGATGGATCGGATAGAGAAAGGAATCCTGGCCCTGGATCGATGAAAAAGGACTCGGCCGGGGTTCCGGCCGGATTTAAACAGGAGGAACTTTGAAAGACAGGAAAAAAACAAGGAAGCAGGCTGAAAATCTTTTCCCCGGTCCCCTTCTTGCCGTCACAATGGGGGATCCCGCGGGCATCGGTCCGGAGATTGTTTCACTGGCCATGGAAAATGAGGATTTCAGAAGGGTTTGCGTCGTGATCGGGGATGTCGAGCGGCTCAGGGCAGGGGCCCTCCAGGCGGACAGCAGCGTTCAGTACCAGGTTGTTTCCTCCGTCGAGGAGGCGGGAAAGGTGCAGGGAAGGGTTCCCGTTCTCCATGTGCCGCTGGAGGACCCCTCGCTTCCTTTCGGGACCTTGAGCCCCGCGGGG
>JAFGWO010000226.1 GCA_016937135.1 Pseudomonadota bacterium | reverse complement strand
CTCTGAACTCTGAACTGCGTTTTTATTTCGCTGTCCCTTCGATCTTGGGAAGAAAGGCTTTGCCGCTCCACTCGGCCCAGGAGTAATCATAGACCCGGACATTGGGGTACTCGAGGGCCTTCAAAATGAAAAAGGTGTTCGTGGCATAATAGCCGGTGTTGCAGTAGCAGATCACCTGCTTGTCCCTCGTGATCCCCAGGTCGGCATACATATCCTCGAGTTCATTGGGATCTTTCAGATAGGTCTTGTCCTCCCAGTTGGCCAGGGTAAAGGCGTTGACCGCGGTGGGGATCCGACCCCCCACTTTGGCCATGGGGGCTTTCGCGTCGCCCTTGTACTGGGCCGGCGGCCTGCAGTCGACCAGAACCACGTTGGGATTGCCGAGATTCTTAACGATATAACTTGCCGTGGCGAGGATGTCGGGCTGGATGGCCCCGACGAAATTCCGGGGCTCAACGACAACTGCCTTGTCCTCCACCGGAAGGTTCCGGGCGGTCCATTCAGGCCACCCCCCGAAAATGAGGGCGACGTTGTCGTGCCCGACATATTTCAGCTCCCAGAAAAGGCGGGTGGCGTCGTACCCTTCATCGTCGTACAGGAGGACGGTGGTGTTATTCCCGATTCCCAGGGTCCGCCCGAAGAGTTCTTCAAGTTCCTCGAGGTCCCTGCGGACACCCGGCACTTCCCAGGCCCCCTTGGTTCGCAGGGCACTGTTGACGTTCATGAAAACGGCGCCGGGCACGTGGGCTTTGGCGTACTGGGCCTCGTCCCTCCGGCAGTCGACGAAGCGGACTCCCGGGGCGCCGACCAGCTCGGCGGCCTGGTCGGCCCTGATGAAGACCTTTTCAGCGAAGGCGGGGCCGGCAGCCAGGGGGACCAGGGCAAAGATCATCGCCAGCACCAGCATTAAACGGGTCGTTCTTTTCATTCATTTTCTCCTTTCCACTGTTTTTATCCATGATGCCATTGACATGAGAACCCCTGCACTGAATCACCGGGATCAGAAGTAACTGCGTTTCCTCGGGGCTTTTTCCTCATCTTCTCCCTGATTTTCCTGCTTGCCGGGGATCTGGTCCTCCGGCACGATGACGGGGGCGTTGGCTTTTTGCATCTCCGGTTTGACCTTGTCTTCGGTCAGGAACAGGTCCTTGTTGCCGTGGCAGTTGTTGCATTCCCGGTTCTGGGATGTGTTCTTCTGTATGTTGTGGGGGGAAGCGTATTTCCAGTTGTTGGCCTGGTCGAAGTTGGTCAGCAGGTCCTTTCCGTAAAATTCAAAGGACGTGGGATCGACCGGGACCCGGCGCACAAGAATCCATTTCTCGGGGCGGTCCGGACCCTGATCCGGGTTGAGTCCGATCATCAGGTGTTCCTCTTCCACGGGGTTTTTGTAGTAGGCAAGCCCATTCGAATCAAGGCCGACGTGACATGCATAGCAGTTCGCGTATGGCTGTGAGTGGCACACATAGCAGGAAATCCTGTCACCATGGACGGCATGCTGTTCGACCTTCGGATCGGGTTGGTGGCAGTCATCGCACCGGGGCGAACCCTCGACATCATAACGGTTCTTGTGATCTGTTTTTCCGTCTCCGTGGAGCTCGCTGGCGGGATGGCACTCCATGCAATCCATGTCGTGCCGGGTGTAGTGGACATCCCCCTGGCCCGTAGCGCCGGTGAATTCGTTTCCCACGCGGCTGCCGTGACAGGCGGTGCACTGGTTGGCCTGGTCCGGTTTCGCGTTGAACCTGTGCCCGTCAATGAAGCCTCCCATTGCGGAGTCCGGGCGGCTCACATGGCACTGGCCGCAGCTGGCGTGGCAGCTGAAACAATGGTTGTCCATGCCTTTATCAAGGAGGGCCATTTTTTTCCTGTCCTCGGAGGCCCGCCTGTGAACCGTTGGCCTGTAGGTGGCCAAAGTGTAATGCAAAGACGTTTTGGCCAGGGCGGCTTCTTCCTCATGGCAATCCCCGCACGCCTTGTCGGCGTCAGGGAAGGTCGGATCGGCTGTCATCCCCTTGTGGGCCGCTTTCATCTCCCCGGCTTCGGGGTTTCCCCCGTGGCAGTCGGCGCAGTCGATCTCCCCGTGGTCGGTGTCCAGAAAATCTTTATCGACGAGGACTTTTTCATGCGGCTCCAACGGAGCCACCGCTCCGCCTCAGCCCTTCCCCGCGGTCTCTGCAGAAATGGCAGGCGGTGGAAGGGTCTTGATTATGGCTTTTAACTGCTCCGCATCGGTATGGCAGGTGACGCACTGCGAGGCCTGGGCCGCGGCTGTCCCAACCGCGACGGCAAGTACGGCCATTAAAAAAGCGAATTTCCATCTCATCGGCATCCCTCCTGGGTTGTAGAGAAAAATAGGCCAGGAAATAAAATACACAGGGAGCCTGAAAAGTCCAGTTTTTTGAGGGGAATCCCAGGGTTTTTTGCCGGGCAGGTTTTTCCTTATCCCATTTTACGTCAGGCGCGGCTTTCTTATAAGGGCGAGGGAGGCTGCAGCCACTGAAAGGAAAAGGACCTGGGAGCCCCAGGCTGAAACCGGGGGAGGGATCAGGCCGGAATAGCCCAGGGAGAGGAAGAGGGAGAAAACGGACCAGAAAACCACTGCCAGCAGGATGCTCAGGGAGACGCCGACCGCGGCCCCTCCGCGAAGAGGGACGAGGAGCCCAACGGGAAGGGCGAGCACGGTAAAGATCAGGGAGAGGGCGGCCGCGGAAGATTTTCTGTAGATTCTCACGTGATGCCAGTTCGAGGGAAGGCCCGCCTTTTTAAGGCTCGCCACGTATTGTTTCAGATCGTGGATGTTCATTTCCTCTGGCTTGCGCCGGACGCGGAAAAATTCGGCCGGCTGTGTTTTTATGGGCAGCGCGGTCTGATCCCGGGTTCTGACGTCCATCAGGAGGCCTCCTGAAAAGCGTCTTTCATGGACCTTTTCGGCAATCCATTGCCCGTTTTCCCAACGCGCTTGCAACGCATCTGTGCGGAGTTCCAGATCCCCGATTTTGCCCCCCTCGAACTGAAGGACAGTTGGTTCCAGAAGGATGGTCCCCTCTTCCCGGGTGGAGTGGATGTGGATGACGCGTCCGTCCTCGATGAGCCATATGCGTTCCTTTCCCAGGACGGATCCTCCCGGGCCGCTCCCGGACCGAACCATATCCCTGCTGATCCGGTTGGCTCCTGGGGCGAGGGTCTCGTTTACGTAGAAAGTGAAAAGGCCGATGGCGACGGATGCCGCGATAAAGGGGACGCTCAGCCTCAAAACACCCCACCCCGAGACGAAAATGGCCGTGATCTCCCCTGATTTCTTCATTCCGGTCATGGTCAGCAGGGACGCGATCAGAGACGCGACAGGGGCCATCTGATAGAAAATGGTGGGTATTTTCAGAGTGAAATGCAGAAATACCGTGGAAACTGAAAACCCTTTTTTAAGCAGCTCCGTCATGGAAAAGACGGCTTCACCCGCGAGATAGACGGTGATCAGGACGATCAGGGCCGGGATAAACGAGAAAAACCACTTTTTGATGATGTATCGGTCCAGGCGATTCACGGACGTGCGGCCTTCCCGCGGGGTCCCTGTTTCAGGGCAAAAATCGTGAAAAGGATGGCGCCGCCCACGCCCAGAACGAGATTGGCAAGCCAGGCTCCGAATACCGGGGATACAAGGTTTTCCCGGGCCATGGTGGAGCCCAGGTTGTTAAGGAGAAACGCCGCGATAAAGAGAAGGAGACTCCCGGAGAATGCCAGGGCCTTGCCCTGGTGGCGAATGGATATCGCAACGGGGAAAATGATAAGGGGGTAAAGGAGGACGGCTGCCGGGATGGAAAGGCGCCTGTTCAACTCGAGGGAAAGTTCGACGGTGTTTTGGAAGTCTTCCGCTTTTTCCTGGTTTTCAAGAAGCGATCGCAGATGCCGGCTGGATTTGCCCAGGAGGACCTTTTTTGAGTCGTTTTCATCCGATCCCGTCTGTGTGCGGATCAGGGAGGTCATGGTGCGGAAGGTCCCTGAACTGTATTCCGGTTCTGCTGCCGCCAGGGGGTGGATCGCCCCGTCCTCCAGATTCAGGCGGATCTCTCCGGTTTCCCCGGCGGAAGTTGCCACGATGCCTTTTTGTGCCGTGACCATCTCCCCCGGTTTTCCCTGTTCACCCTCCCTGACCATTATCAGGCCGTCAATCCTGCCGGATTCAGGCTCGAAAGCCCCCACCAGGAGGACAACCCCGGGGATCTGGGTGAAGAAGGTTCCTGGCCGCAATTCGGCGAGGACATTTCTTTGGGCCATCTGGCCAATGCGCTCGTCATATTTCCTGAAGGAGGCCGGGCCGGCGAAGTTGGCGATCAGGAACACCGCTGCGGCGATGGCGACAGAGGCGCCAAGGAAGGGGAAAAAAAGGGTGATGGGCGAGGTGCCCGTAGCCAGGATCGCAGTGAGTTCCCTTTCCTGCTTCATCTGTTCCAGTGTCCAGATCATGGCCAGGAGGAAGGCCAGAGGAACCGTGTAGGCCAGGAGATGGGGACCCAGAAGCAGAAAAGAGATGATGAAGTCCCCAAGACCCTGTGCCAGGGATGCGAGCTTTTCAACCTGACGCGAAGCCTGGTCCATGAGAAAAAGGGCCGAAAAAAGGAGAAGGGCGGCCACAAAAGCGCCGCTGAACCTGACAAGGATATATCTGAAGATCTTATAGGGCATCGTTTTTGGGTGAAATGTTGTCAGCCGACGGGGATTCCAGGCACATGTCCAAAGCAGCATCCTCTCATGATCCCCGGATTCCGGGGCAGGTTTCCGGCCGGGGCCGAATACCCATGGCAAACCTTTCTTTCAAGGCACTATCTATACCATATTCCCGATGCGGGACCAAAACGGGAATTGATCCTTCCTTGTAATTTTTTCTGTTTCTTTTCGATGACTTCGGTTGACTGAAATCATGGCAGATGATAGTTTCCCAACATGCGTTCGAGCCTTGTCGAGGTCGTCCCCGATGCCTGAGAGGATTGTCCTCCTGAAAATGGGGGATCATGCTTTCAGCCTCCCTTTTGATCACGTCGATGAGATCCTTGGGGCGGACCGGGCCATGCCCCGAAACAGCGTCCCTGAGGATGTGCCGACAGAGGGCGGGAATGAAGGCCTCTGGGTGTCCTCAAGGGGGCGATGGCTCAAGGTCCTTGAGTTCCTTCCCGAAATACCCAGAACAAGGAACTCCCAGATCCTGGTGGTTACCTGCGGGGGATCCAGCCGCGCTTTCCAGGTTGAGCAGGTTGTCGGGATTGAAACCGTGGATCCTCTGCGGCCTTTCCCGGAAGTGGCGAAGCCTTTCTGCGATCTTCCCTTTTCGGGGATCCGCTTCCTCAAGGACCGGCTGGTATTGGAACTTGACCTTTCAGAGCTGATTTCATTAGATTCAGGGGGCGGGGGCAGTGACTGAAAGGAAGTTCATCACTTTCAGCGCCGGCGGCCACAATTTTGCGGTTCCCATCAGCAGGATCAGGGAAGTTGTGACTGTGCCCTCGGTTTTCACCGTGCCTTCGGGCAGGAAACCCCTGCTGGGGATCATTCCCTACCGTGGCAAAGAGGCGCTTCCGGTGTTTTCCTTGCTCAGCGCCCTCGGAAGTCCGGAGACCCGGGAGGGAGATCTCATCGTGGTGGCGGATTTTGACGGCGTACTCGCGGGCTTTACTGTTGGGGAACTGGGAGGTATCATCACGGCGTCCGGGGCTGAAGAGGAAGAGGAATCCTATCAGGGAGACCTTGAGGCCCCCGATGGGGTAATAACCGGTGTTTTGAAGGAAGCAGGCAAGGAGTACATCCGGATTGAGATAGACAGGGTTTTAGGTTTCCTTGATTGACAGGGTCGCAAAAAGTCCAGTTCGGGACTTTTCGCTCCCCGGAAAGGGAAAAACGGGGTTTTCCCTTTCCTTTCGGATCAATGACCTGCGATGCGAGTCCTTGATCCGGGCGCCCCGCGCGGGGCGGGTTGATGACTCTTTGCGAATTCGTCTCGATTGAAAAGGTCTTTCCACCATTGCCGCTTGCGGTTTCGGATGCTAACCGGGAGTATGAATGACCGGGAGGGATGTTAGATGAAAAGGATTCTTGTAGCTGATGACAGCGTTACGATCCAGAAGGTCATAGCCCTCACTTTTGCCGACGAGCCTTTTGAAGTGAAATCCGTGGGAACCGGCACCGAGGCATTGGAGGTGATGCGGACCTGGAAACCTGACGTCCTCCTGGCGGATGTGATCATGCCTCAGATGAACGGCTATGAGCTGTGCCGCGCGGTGAAGGGCAATCCGGAAACGGGTTCCCTTCCGGTGCTGCTCCTCGCCGGGACTTTCGAAGCGTTCGACGAGGAGGAGGCCGGATCCGTTGGGGCCGACGATTATATTACCAAGCCTTTCGAATCCGGCGAACTCATCGAAAAAGTGCAGACCCTGACCTCCCCGAAGGAGGCCCCTGAAGAGATTCTGGAAACACCGGTTGCCGGGGTGCCCGATGCCAGGGAGGTTGCCCCCGCCGCCCACGTTTTTTCCCCTCCGAAAGAGCCGGTATCCGAATCCCCGGGGTTTGAGGCTTCGCCTTTTCCGGAAGAAGAGGTTTCTCCCGGTGCCGAAAAACCATCCTGGGAGCCCGCTCCGGAAAATTCCGCCCCGGAGGTTTATCCTTCCGCTCCGGAGTCGCCGGCTTCGGCGTCCCCTGCCGGGGGTTCGGAACCTGATATATGGGATATCCTGAGTGAGGTTGAGGATCTCGTGCCGGGGTCCATGGCCGGACCGGATTCAGAAAGGGTCTCGGGACTAAACCCCGTTGAGGAAAAAGGGGTCATCGACGTCGGCAGTTTCGATGTCGGGCTCGACCGGCCCGAATCATCGCCCGCCCCTTTTGAACCCGAACCGGAATCCTGGG
>JAFGWO010000225.1 GCA_016937135.1 Pseudomonadota bacterium | reverse complement strand
CTGGGCTCCCTGGAATCCCCTCCCTTTTCATTTGAACCTTTCGAATCGTGGGATAAAAGCGGTCTTTCCGACATCGAGGCCAGTCTCCGGTACCAGTATTTCAGAAACGAATGCTGGAGACTCGCCCTGACCGGCGGGGTCCGCCTGCCCACGGGGAAGACTGATGACCCGGACAACCTCCTGGACACGGAGTTCGGCACGGGGGCCATGGCTCTTTTACTGCGGTTCCATCAGGATTACATCAGGGTCAGGGACCTGCTCCTGAACTTTACTGTGAAGTACGACCTGGTCCTGCCGGACAAGGAAACCGTGCGGGTGCTCGACGACGTGGACCAGCCGCTGGCTCCCGAGGCCAACAAGGAAAAGGTTGACCGGGACCTGGGAGACCTGCTGGCTTTCGAGTTTTACGCGGGATTGAGCCTTTCCGAAACCTGGAGCGTCAGTGGACTTTACACCATCGCATCCAGGCAGGAGGATGACATAGACGGAGACTTAGGCCTCGCTTACGAGTCCCTGGAGGACGAGACTGACTGGGATTATCAGTCCTTCACCGCAGGCGTGATGTATTCGACCGTAAACCGTTACCTTGAGGAGAAAGCCAATATCCCCCTGGACGTCGGATTGTCCTACGAGATCGTTTTCGACGGTTCCAACAACTACCTGGAACAGAGGCTGATCACTCTGGGAATGGCGCTTTATTTCTGAGCATTCCTTAACCCGGTTGGCAAGGAGTCCGCAATGCGCCTGCACGTCCTCGGGTGCTCCGGGGCTGAAACCCCTGGAAGGAACCTGTCGGCCTTCCTTTTCGACGGGACCCTCCTCCTGGATGCGGGCACCATCGGCGCGGTCCTGCCGCTCGAGAACCAAAAACTCATCAGGGACATCCTGATAAGCCACGCCCACCTGGACCACGTCCGGGCCATTCCCTTCTTCGCGGACAACCTCGCAGCAGGCGGCTTTCCTCACACCGTCTCCGTGCACGGGATGGACGAGGTCCTGCAGGCGTTAAGGCAGAACCTCTTTAATGGGCTTCTCTGGCCCGATTTCTCCTGCCTCCCTTCCCCCGGAAAACCGGTACTGAGATTTCAGCGGATTCCTGAAGGGGAAGCTCTCCAGCTCCGGAAGCATCGGGTAACCGCCTACGCGCTCCACCACAAAACCCCCTCCCTGGGGTTCCTGGTGGAGGATGAAGGGGGAAAGAGGATCCTGTACGCTGGGGACACCGGGCCGACGGAATACATCTGGACAGCATGTCGCGAAAACGCGCCGGATGCGGCCATCATCGAGGTTACCTATCCGAACCGCCTGCTCGATACGGCGATACAATCCGGGCACCTGACGCCAGACCTCCTGTCCTGGGAGCTGCGAAAGATGAAGAAGCCTCCGCGCAAGTTCCTCATCACCCATTTGAAACCCTTCTATCTCGATGAAATTGTCGAGGAACTGATCCGGGCCGGAATTGAGGGCATGGAGATCCTGCAGGACGGCCAGGTGATGGAGTTTTGAAGGAAAAACCGATGCGGGAAAAAAACGGTCATTGGTGTTTGGTGTTTGGTGTTTGGTGATTAGTGATCTGTGATTGGTGATCAGTGGCCGTTGACTGTCGCCTCCCGTTGGACGTGCAACCTCGTTTCCCGTTAGACGTCTGTCGCCCGTTTTCCGTTGGGCGAGGTGGCGGTACGGTCTTTTGTGATAATTGGCGAAATATTTTTTTGGCCAAGCCAAAAAACCTCAAAAAAAATCCCAATCTGTAATCATTTTGTAACGCCAGCCGATGCATATTTTAATCAAAAGAGGAAGCTCCCGGCAGAAAGGAGGGAATGGCGACCGTTGGCCGGGATTGGAACCGGAAGGATAGGGGGGTGAATATGAGGAAGATCAACAGTTCGCTCATGGTATGGGGACATAATCTTCGGGAATCGCGGGGGCGGGCCAGAAGAACGCCGGAAATCCGGTTCGTAGGTCCACTGGTCCCGTGACGAAAAAACAGACGCAGAATGGGCAAAAACAGTTGGAAAGAGGGGTGGGTCATGAGGAGAAAAACCGGTTCGATGGCCAGGGATCTCTGGAAAAACGTGAAAACCTGTTTTTCCTCGGCCTTTCAAAACGCGAGGAATGTGGTTTACACAAACGATGAGGAATAGGGGGCGCCGGGCGCAGGGAGAGGGGCTGCCCCTCTCCCCGCGCTGAGTAATGACCAGAGGCGCGGAAGCCCGTCAAACGCCTCCATATGCTGGATGATTTCATCGACTGGCTCTTTGTGACCAAAGCGGAAGGGTGCGGAAGTTTCCTTCCAGGTATAAGATCCGGGCGCTCCGGCCGGGCCCGTAAGGTTTAAAAAAGGGGGAGGGGAAAGGGCATGGGAAAGAACAATAAAATTTACTTTATTGGGGAAATGCAGCCGGGTGTACGCAACCATGGCGCGGAGGATGGCCGGGACAGGAGGTACAAACCCGCCTGGAGTTCCTCCTTTTTCTACACGGATTCCTGCTCCGGAGGACTTTATCTGGCCGGTGTCGTAACCGACAAGGATATCGAATCAAAAAAACAAAAAGGAAAGACCGGTTAAAACCGGTTTCGGAGGCAAGAAAACAGGATCGTTCTCAGGGCGCTTTACATTGAACATGAACCTTTTGTTTTAACTATCTATTAAATAAGGTTTTATTGTCTAATATACCTGTATTTTTCGCAAACTCTGCTCTTTTTATTCAGGATTTTTCAGCACTGCCAGAACGAGGTTCCCACCGGCGTAATCGCGGGCTGTTGCAATTTCGCCGCCGTTTTTTGAAAGCCAGCCCAGGATGCCCCCAAGCCCCTGGAAGGCCATGGAGTTGTGCCAGTGATCAGGGTCGAATTTCAGTGTGGCCTTCTCGATGGCCATAATGAACCACGCCACGAGCCTCGAGTAGACTGTCCGCCTGGCCGGCATCCGCGCAAAATCCAGGGCGAAAAGGAGCCCTTCCGGCCGGACGACCCGCTTCATCTCGGACCAGACTGCGTCCCGGGTGCCTCCATCCACCTCGTGGAGAGCGAGGGTGATAACTGCCCCGTCAAAGGAGTGGCGGGAAAAAGGCAACCTTCTTCCGTCGCCCAGGACGAAGGCGCAATCCCCTGCTTTTTTAGCGGCGACTGAGATCATTCCGGGGGAAAGGTCCACCCCAACGGTGTTTATCCCTTTTTTTTGCAGCCTGCACGCGATAAACCCGGTTCCGCAGGCCACATCCAGGACTTTCTTTATCCCCCGGTCCTTCATGATGGCCGTTAAATCCCGCGAAACCCCGGGGAGAAGATGCCGATGCATGAGGTCCAGGAGGGGGAGGGTGTGCTTCAGGGAACCGTATGGATCGTTCGTAATCATTCGCCATTATTAAACGGTTTTTCTCCTCTTTGCCAGGGAAGTTCGGGGTAAGAGTTCAGGGTTCAGAGTTCAGAGGAAAACCGGAAGGAAGGGTTTAAACCCTTTTATCCTTGTTTTTTGCCCTTCTCTGCGGGCTCCGCGCGCTCTGTGTGAGGCTGCCTTTCCGGCGCTTTGGCGCAAGTGTCGGGATTGCCACGCTTTGGCTTGACATCAAGCTGGCTTATCGGGAAAATTACCCATTACATATCAACAACGCCGCGGATCGGGGGCGGTCCCTCTTCACGGGATCTGAGATCGACCCCTGGAACTTGAACTGGGTTATTCCAGCGTAAGGAGATCCGCCCGGGCTGTCAGACGAAAAGCCCCGGGTGGTCCGCCTGCCCGGGGTTGTTTATTGATAGGGTCGCGAAAAGTCCATGCGGGACTTAACGCTTTCCGGAAAGGGAAAAACGTCGTTTTCCCTTTCCTCACGGATCCATGACGCGCGATATCGGTCCTGGATCCGGGCGCCCCGCACCGGGACGCGTTTGTGATTTCCTGCAAAGCCATCAACTTTATTGGAGGTGAAAAAGATGGGGTATTTCAAGCAGAGGTACGAAGAACTGGACAAGGCCATCCGGGAAAAAAGGCCCATGATCCACCACATCACAAACTACGTGGTGATGAATGTAACCGCCAACGTCACCCTCGCGATGGGGGCCTCACCGGTGATGGCCCACGCCAACGAGGAGGTTGAGGAGATGGTTTCCTTCGCCTCGGCCCACATCCTTAATCCGGGGACCCTTTCGCCACACTGGATCACAGCCATGCTCAAATCCGGGAGGAAGGCGAAGGAACTGGGGATTCCCGTCATCCTGGATCCCGTCGGAGCGGGAGCGACCAGACTCCGCACCGACACCTGCCGGCAGATTCTCGAGGAAGTCAGGCCCGATGTCATCCGAGGCAATCAGGCAGAGGTCATGGTCCTGGCGGGGGAAAAGGCGAAAATCCAGGGGGTGGATTCCCTTGAAAAGGGGGAAACTCCGATTGAGGCCCTCAGGACCATGGCCCGACAGACGGGATCCGTCATCTGCGTCACCGGACCCGTTGATTATATCACCGACGGGGAGCGGACCTTCGCGGTGGAAAACGGGCACCCCATGATGGGATTCGTCACGGGAACCGGGTGCAGCTCAACCACCGCCGTGGCTGTTTATTGCGCTGGAGGCGGGGCTAATGCCGAAACCTGCGCCCTTGGACTTGGCGTGTTCGGCGTCTGCGGGGAAATGGCCGCGGAGGAGTGCAGGGGGCCGGGCTCCTTCCAGGTCGCCATTTTAGACGCCCTTTACAACGCCCCGGAGCGCAATCTCGGCGCAAGGCTCCGGATAAGGGAAGTTTAGTGGAAAGGGGAAAGGTTAAAGGTAAAAGGAGACCTTTTGACCTCCTCCTGTACCTGGTTACCGACCCCGACCTGTCCCTGGGGAGGTCTGAGGAAGAGGTCGTCGCCAGGGCCGTCTCCGCGGGCGTGACAATAGTGCAGTACCGGGACAAGAAGAACGCCTCGACAAGAAAAATGGTGGAAAAGACCCGGGCCCTGGCGACGGTCTGCCGCCCGAAGGGGGTTGCCCTCATCGTCAATGACAGGATCGACGTCGCCCTTGCGGGGGGAGCCGACGGAGTCCATCTGGGGCAGGACGATATGGACCTTGTGGACGCTCGGCGCATCCTAGGCCCTGATTTCATCATCGGTGTTTCCGTGACGACGGCACCTGAAGTGAAAAGGGCCGAAGCTGAAGGGGCGGATTACCTTGCCGCCAACGGTGTTTTTCCGACTCCCACGAAACCCGAGCTGGAAGGATCGCTGGGAATCGATGGGGTCAGGAAACTGGCTGGCCTCACAAACCTCCCCGTCGCAGCCATCGGCGGCATCAACGCCGAAAACGCCGGGTCCATTATGGGGGCCGGGGCGGCGGGGGTAGCGGTGGTTTCCTTCATCATGGGAGCCGAGGACGTAGAGGGAAGGTGCAGGGAGATGCTGGAGGCGATCAAAAACAGAAGGTAGAAGGGAGAAGGAGGGAGGGAGAAACCGAAGGCCCTGAGCTTGTCGAAGGGGGAAAAAGGGAACCATCGCAATGGGACAGGGGCGTGGGGGCGCAACCGATTCTTCTCTGGACCCTGGACTGCTTTTTTCTCTGGACTCTGAACTCTGGACTCTGTCCTGCCTTTTAATTTTCCCCGGAGGGGTCATGAAAGTAAGCGAAATCGGCGAATTCGGACTTATCGACAGGATCGACCGAAGGGTCGGTCGATCTTCCTATCCGGTCCTCATGGGCATCGGAGACGATGCCTCCATCCTCCATGGAGATTCGGCCTACGACATCGTCACAACAACCGACATGCTCATGGAGGGCAGCCACTTCATCCTGGGGAAAACACCTCCCTACGATCTGGGATACAAGTCCCACACCGTGAACTTGAGCGACATCGCGGCCATGGGGGCCATCCCGGTCCAGTCCTTCCTGTCCCTGGCCCTGCCGCATGATGCCGAGGTAGAGGCGGTGGAGTCCTTTCTGGACGGGTTTCTGGACGCGGGTCCCGGCGTCCAGCTCTCGGGAGGGGACACCGTTTCCTCCCAGTCCGGCTGGGGCATCAGCGTCACGGTCATCGGACGGGTCCCGTCAGGCAGGGCCCTGCGGCGCGACACCGCGGTTCCGGGGGATTCCATATGGATGAGCGGACCGGCGGGAGATT
>JAFGWO010000224.1 GCA_016937135.1 Pseudomonadota bacterium | reverse complement strand
GCATCCTTGACCTCCTCGAGCTTGAACGGTTTGATAATGGCTTCCACTTTCTTCATCGCTTCACCTCCCTTTCTCCGTCTCAGGACACCAAAATACAAAGCAACAGGCGTACCAAAAGGAGAAAGGTTGCCGCTGATTATCAACCTGTTGTTTTTAAATGGAATTTTTCGGAAGGAAAAAAAGGAAGGGAAAGGGAAAAGAGGAATTGCCTAAAAAAAAGGCAGATAAGGATCTTATCTGCCCGGTTACAATGCACACGAAGATACGTCGGGTCCGGGAAGGAGGACCCGAAAGGTTATCAGGGGATACTGATATCCAGTACCTCCAGTTCAAGGAGGCCTTTCGGCACCTGGACCTGAACGATGTCCCCGACCTTTTTCCCGATGAGGGCCCTTGCCACGGGGGAGGTCACGCTGATTCTACTGGCGGAAACGTCGGCTTCGTCCGCCCCCACGATCTGATAGGAGGATTCCTCACCGGATTCGAGGTCCTGGACGGTGACCTGGACGCCAAAAACCACCTTGTCGGTCCCCACCTCGGAGGGGTCCACAACGTTGGAGTTGGCGATCCGGTGTTCGAGCTCCCTAATCTTTTTCTCCAGAAAGGCCTGCTGTTCCTTGGCGGCGTCGTATTCCGCGTTTTCAGAGATGTCCCCGTGGCCCCTGGCTTCCGAGATCGCCTCGATGACTCTTGGACGCTCGGAAGACCTGAGCCGCTTCAATTCTTCCTGGAGCTTCTTGAGACCTTCAGGGGTAATGGGATGTCTGTTCATATCAATCGGGACTCCGGTAAAATCAGCACAAATAAAAGCGCCAAAAAAAAAGGAACCCCCCCTTCGGGGGGGGCACATTCATGAACACTTGTTAACCCGAATGGAGCGAAAAGTCAACCCGGGGATGGTTCCTCCGGGGATCGTTCCAGGAACCTTTCCACCTCCTTTACGGCGTCCTCCAGCCCTGTTCCGGCCGCCGGAATCCCGCCAAGGGACCGCAGGAAGACCCTGCCGTAGGCACGCCTGATCATCCTGCCATCGCAGATAACAGCGACCCCCCGGTCTTCCCGGTGCCGTATCAGCCTTCCAAGTCCCTGCCTCATCCGGATAACGGCCCGGGGGACAGAATCCTCGAGAAAAGGATCACGCCCCTCGTCTTGAAGCACCTGACACCGCGCCTCGTTGACGGGATCAGTCGGAACCGGGAAGGGGAGACGCGCCATCACGACAAGCCTCAGGGCGCTGCCTGCCACATCCACTCCTTCCCAGAAACTGTCGGTGGCGAAAAGGACCGAATCCGGGTCGGCCCGGAATTGGTCCAGAAGGGTTGTCCTTGGCGCTTCGCCCTGACAAAAGGTCCTGATCCCCGCCCCCAGAAAAAGCCCGTGACACCGTTCGTGGACGCTCCTTAATGTCCTGTAGGAAGTAAAAAGCACCAGGGCCCCGCCCCCGGCCGCGAGGACCAGATCCCCCACCGCCCGGACCAGCCCATCCACAAACCCCGGCGCCCCGGGATCGGGAATGTTGTCAATGACCGCCAGGCGCATCTGGCTGCGCAAATCAAAGGGGGTGGGATAAAGCCTGTGGATGACCTCCCGATCGGCTATTTCCGGAATGCCAAGTCGATCATCGAAAAAATCGAACTTTTCCATGACAGTCAGGGTCGCGGAGGTAAAAACCAGGGATGGAACCTTCGAGAAAAGGGTCTCTTTGAGGATGGGAGCGGCATCAAGGGGGGTCAGATGCAGGGAAACCTCCCACCGCCCCCTCCGGGACCGAACCTCCACCCAGAAAACTTCCTGGGCCTCTTCCCCTTCCAGTACGCGCGCCAGAAAGACCCCGGTGGCCTCCAGCCGGAAAAGAACCGAGGAAAGATCCGCCCATACATCGTTCAGATCGTCGTTCCCGGCCTCGACCAGGTCTTTTACCCGCCCGCATACCTTCCGCAGGCGGATCTGCAGGCTCCCCGTCAGGGATGCCATCTCACCCAGAAGACGGCCTATCCCGCTCCAAGGGGGCTCCTCGCGCCTGAGCGAGGGAATCCTCCAGCGACCTTTTTCCCCGTGATACTCCCTGTCTTGCGAGGCTTCCTGGCCGTTTGCCCCCGGGGCCTCCCCATCCAGTACCGGGGGTTCCGGTTCGGGGTCGAATTTCCGGCCCCCCAGCCAGGCAACAAACCCGCCGCCCAACTCCTCGAAGAGGACATCCAGCCTTTCCCTGGTCCGCCCGACTTCCACCTCCAGATCCCGCGCCAGGCCCGACAGGCGCTCGCGGTCCCCGGCCCCAAGGTTTCTGAGAGTGCCGACTTTCCTGTGAAGGAAAGGAAGGAGCCCCCGGCCGGAACGCCGCCGGCTTACCAGACGCCCGAGGTGCCCCATAAAACCCCATCGGCTGATCCCGGCGTCGAAATAGGAGAGGGCGATATCCTCAACGTTATGGCCTTCATCAAGGATCACGGCCTGATAGGGAGGCATGATGGCCGCGCTGTCCCCTCCCTCGGCCCTGAGGGCAAGATCGGCGAAGAGCAGATGGTGGTTGGCCAGGAGAAGATCCGCGGACGCGGACCTGGT
>JAFGWO010000223.1 GCA_016937135.1 Pseudomonadota bacterium | reverse complement strand
GTTCCGGAAGACGAGGATTCTCGAATCCAGGTTGACGTCCCCCCAGTTCAGGCCGAGGAGTTCCCCGCTCCTGGCCCCCGTATTCAGGGCGAGGACGGCAAGGTCATGGGCCTGCCTAGATCTCTCTGCCAAACTGTTCAACAACAGCTCGACTTCGGCCTTGGAGAGGAATCTCTCCCTTGCATTGTCCACCTGGGGCATCCGGACCCGCCCCATGGGGTTCTCGGTCCGGATCAGGTTCCATGCCCGCCCCTTGTTGAAGATGCTTCGGAAAAGGGCCAGGGTGAGCCGGATTGTCCCGGGAGACTTCCCGGCCTCCGCCATCTCCTTCTTGAGCCGCTCCAGGTCCAGGGGGGCGATCTGGTCCACGGGGACATTCCCGAACCTGGGGGCCAGGTGGTGGCGGTAACGGGAAACGTCGTCCCTGGCTGATTTCTTGTGGCTCACGGCCCATTCAAGGAACTTCTTTGCAACCTCCCCGAAGGTGGGGATGTCCTTACGGTCCCTGGGGAGTTCCTCCCCATGGCGGACAGCCTGAACACGGTTGCCCCGGATGGTCGCCGCCAGTTCCAGGGAATAACCCTCCTTTTCGGTCCCCACTTTTTCAAGGATCTGCTTGCCGGCCCTGTTGTAGGCGATGTAGAACACTTTCCCTTTCTGCCCGTGGTAGGTTCGGACCCCGGGATATTTTCTGGAAGTGGTCCATACTGCTCTGGTCATGACTGGCCCCCTGACAAGTTTTTTATACGCTATTTATATAATTATAACGGAACAAAAGAGAAATAAAAAGTACCATTCAAATCCAGAAAAGATAAAAATTATATTATTTTCAACATTGTATGGATCACATGGGAAGCGAAGGGAAGGAACGGGAAAACAGGCCAAAACGGACTTCTAATCCGCAGGCCACAGGTTCGAATCCTGTCGGGCGTGCCAGAAATAAAAGGCTCTCCACCTGGAGAGCCTTTTTATTTTTGAGCACGATGAGCTTGTCGAACGGATGCCAATGAAAAAAAGACCCTCCTGCGAATTCGGGAGCATTTTTTTTAAATCCCCGGCAGGATAAGGACCTCGCCGGGAGTGACCTTCTCCCGATCAGACAAGGGCATTTTGAACGGGCTGAAAATAGATGCATTATTAAACACTTTTTCGATTTTCCCCTTATAAACCAGACATCTTCTTGTAAGAAAACCACATCAGGAACTTGACAGCAGGTTTAGGGGAGGTAGGCTTTAAGATAATTGGGTTCGGGCGTGGGGAAATCTTCTTCCAATTTTCCATCACCATAGCAGAATTTCTCCCTCCAATTGCCTGGCGAGGGCTGAACCGTGGGGAAATCTGTTTTCCGATTTCATCAGAATTTCCTATCTGAAAGCGTGATTCACTGTGGCTAATAAAGCCTCCCGATGCAAACGGGAGGCTTCCTTTCTTACCTCAAGTCGTTAAATTATATAATTAAATTCACCCCGGGAAGTGAGGTAGATCATGTCATCAAGAAATTCGGTGGTGTTGCCTTTGATAATCGCTGTTTTGTCTGTGGGTCTGGTACTTTTTGCCGCCCCTGAAACAATCTTGGCTGCCGATGCAAGCCCATACGCCTTTGGTAAGCCGGACCCGACTGATCCTGTCATGTGGAATCCGGGAAATGTAATCACGGCCGTACGGGCGACCCGCCCAACCGGATGGAAGGATCAATCGCGTTCGGAGGTCTTGGGACGGAACGGCATGGTAGCTACCAGCGAACCCCTGGCCGCACAGGCAGGTTTGAAGATCCTCCAGGACGGAGGCAATGCGGTCGATGCAGCCGTGGCCACTGCCGCCATGCTGGCGCTGGTTGAACCAAACAGCTGCGGCTTGGGCGCGGAAATGTTCGCCATCGTCTACTGGGCCAAGGACAAAAAGCTCTACCAGATATCCGGCAACGGCTGGGCGCCGGCCAGTTGGGACATTGAGTACTTTACCAGCCGCGGATTAACCAGAGTTCCCTCAAGTGGAATCCACTCTGCCATGATTCCAGGATCCGTGGATGGGATGGACAAGCTTTTAAAGAGGTTCGGCACCTTGACCTTCAAGGAGGTTCTCGAGCCTGCGGCTACCTATGCCGAGGAGGGATTCCCGGTCCACGAGGTGCTCGCTAACAGCTTCCACAGCAATAAAAATTCCCTGACGACTGTCGATCCCGACACTGCGGCTATCTACATCGACGAGAACGGGGAGGTGCCGGCACTTTACAGCATTTTCAAAAACCCCGACATGGGACATACTTTCCGGCTGCTTCAGACGAAAGGCCGGGATGTTTTCTACGAGGGAGAAATTGCTCATGCCATGGTAGAAAAGGCCAATGCTGTCGGCGGGGAATGGACATATGAGGACATATCGGAATTTGAGGCCGAGTGGGCAGAACCCTATTCGACCAGTTACCACGGGTACGACATCTGGGAAACCCCGGCTCCGAGCCAGGGCTGGGCTGCCCTCGAGATGCTGAATATTCTGGAGGTGTGCGCCGAGATCGGGATCGGGGATCCGCCGGTTCCCTTCGATCTGGCTGCTATCGGGCGGGAAACACCCCTTTTCACACACCTTGAAGTCGAAGCAAAGAAGCTGGCCTACTCCGACCTGATGCGCTACAATGCTGATCCGCGCTTCGAGCCGCCTCCCCTGGATATCCTGCTCTCCAAGGAGTATGCGGCCAGCCTCTGCCCCCTGATCTCCATTGACACTGCCCGGCCCGCAGATGAACTCGGAAATCTCGACGGCGGGACGATCTACCTCACCACGGCCGACCGCTGGGGCAACATGGTTTCCTTCGTTTACAGCGTCTACACCTCCTTCGGGTCCAAAGTCACCATACCCGGCTACGGGTTCCAGCTTTCAAGCCGAGGCGCCATGTTTATCCTGGACCCGGATCACCCCAATCGGCCCGAGGGTCGCAAGCGGCCCTTCATCACCATCATCGCCTCCTTCATCACAAAGGACGGGGAACCCATCATGTCTTATGGCAACATGGGCGGCGGAACACAGCCCCAGGCTCACGTCC
>JAFGWO010000222.1 GCA_016937135.1 Pseudomonadota bacterium | reverse complement strand
GCGGGGTTATCCGCTCTCGGATGACGCGTTTTGTCGTCTCAGGTTCAGGCTCCGGATGCTCCCCCTTGCCGGACCACCCGCATCCAGGGCAGGTGTGGACGAGGGAGTTAATGGGCATCTTCCCCATGGAATAGCGTAAAAGGTCCGTGGAAACCTCCCCGGACCAGATGGTTTCCAGAATGACATCGACCATATATTTTTCCTGACAGCAGGGGCACACAACCACCCCTCTCCGGAATGTGGTCAAGGATCTCTCCTTTTAGAGAAAGTTTTTTCCGATCAGGAAGCTGGCCCCCGAAACCACGCTGCACAGGGCGACACCCCAGATGATATCCACCACAGCCATCTTTGCCGGCCAGTCCGCCAGGGTGGCCAGATTGGTCAGATCGTAAGTCGCGTAGGTGAAAAATCCGAACAATCCGCCGTAAAGGATTGTCCAGGCCAGGGATTCTTTCCGAAGCCCCGGTATGACCGCGAAGATAAGGATCCCGACGATGAACATGAGGTAAAACCCGATGACCGCGGTCCAATTGACCGAAGGAGCCATGAGGTGGCCCAGCGCGTCCCTGTAAAAATTCCTTGCGATGACCCCCAGCCATAACATGTCGACGAGAAAGAACACCGGGACCGTCACGGCATAGAGCTTGAGGTAGAAAGCAAAATTCATTTCGACACCCCCTTGGTTTTTTCGAAAACGAAAATCGGATTATTCCCTTCCCTCTCGAAACCCCTTTTGGTCCTGTCCCTGCTGCTCATTATACCTGGATTACCGGAATAATGAAGGACGTTGGATGTCCCCTTTCCCCTCCAAAGCCCGGGACGGAGAGGGGTTGCCATGAAAATGGTATCGTTATTGCCAAAAAATGATCTTCATCATTGAATCCCGTAAAAAAGGGGGATAAACTTTTCATGCTTTTTTGTGTTTGAATTTTTCATGTGCATATCTACCCGGAGGACCTGCCTTGACCGCGCCTTTCGCAACCGCAGCCCTGGTTATCCTCCTGCTCATGTGCGGCTTTTTTCTCCTGGCGCAGATCCGGAAAGACAACAGCATCGCCGACATCGCATACGGCCTCCTTTTTGTCGCGGCGGCCTGGTCGGTGGCCTTGAGGTGGGGGGCCGGCCACCCTCGTGCGGGGATCCTTCTTTTTATGGTGACCGTTTGGGGGGTGAGGCTGGGGGTCCACCAGTTTTTCAGAAAACGCGGAAAGGGGGAGGACTTCCGTTACCGCAAATGGAGGGAAGAGTGGGGGAGCACCTTCCTGGTTCGCAGTTTTTTACAGGTATTCATGCTCCAGGGTTTTGTCATCCTGGTCGTGTCTTCACCGGTTATCGCTGGAATCGCGCGGCCCGGGGCATCTCTGGGGTGGCTCGATCTGACAGGGTTCCTCGTGTGGCTGTCCGGATTCTTTTTCGAGGCGGTGGGGGATTGGCAGCTCGCTGTCTTTAAAAGGGATCCTGCCAATAAAGGCCGCATTATGACCACGGGACTCTGGCGCTATTCCCGGCACCCTAATTATTTCGGGGAGGCATTCCTCTGGTGGGGGGTGTATCTGGTCGCACTGGGATCCCCTGGCGCATGGTGGACCATCATCAGTCCTCTTGCCATCGATTTTCTTCTCCTCAAGGTTTCCGGGATCCCGATGCTGGAAAAACGGTACGAAAAAAATCCCGAATTCGAGGATTATAAAAAACGGACCAACCCCCTTGTGCCCTGGTTTCCAAAATATTAGGAGAAACAGCCCGGAAGAGACAGCCGACCATCCGAAGGGAGGGGAGACATGCGCATTGCCGTTGTAGGGGGAGGTGCAGCCGGGATCGTGTCGGCCTACCTTCTGCAGAAGGACCACGAGGTCGTCCTTTTCGAGAAAAACGATTATCTGGGGGGTCACACCCATACCATCACCATCCCTGAAGGTCCCGATGCAGGGACGCCGGTGGACACCGGATTCATTGTGCTCAATGACCGCACCTATCCCCTGCTGAGGGCTTTTTTAAAGCGTTTGAACGTCAAGACCCGCGACACGGGGATGTCTTTCGCCTTCCACAGCCGGAAGTCCGGGCTGTTTTATTCCGGGTCGGGGCTCAACGGGTTTTTCGCCCAGCGCCGGAATATCTTCCGTCCTGCCCATTGGGCGATGCTCCGGGAAATCGGCCGCTTCTCCTTTCACGGTGAAAAGGACCTTCGCGAGGACACCGTTGGGAATGACACGCTGGGGGAGTATCTTGGCCGCAACGGGTACTCCAGGAACCTTATTGAGAACTACGTGATTCCCATGTGTTCCGCCATCTGGTCCTCGCCCTTCGAAAGGATCGAGGGATTTCCGGCGGCTCCCCTCCTGCGCTTTTTTCACAACCACGGCCTGCTGTCCCTGAGGGACCGGCCTCAGTGGATGACCGTGGTCGGGGGGAGCAGAAGCTACGTTGAGGCTTTTCTCAAAGGTTTTACCGGTGTGGTGAACCTCGCGGCGCCCATCGAGGGGATCACCAGGGGGCCTTCGGAGGTGACCATCCGGACCGCTTCCGGGGAGAACTTTTCCTTTGACCGGGTGGTCATCGCGGCCCATGCGGACGAGGCCCTCCGGATGCTCACCGATCCAACGGACGACGAGCGCAGGCTGTTAGGCCCATGGCAATACCAGCCCAACGAGACGGTCCTCCACACCGACACCTCCATCCTGGCTCCCTCCCGGAGGGTCTGGTCATCCTGGAATTACACCCGTGAGGAAGGGGATGACGCCCGCGCCCCCGTTTCAGTGACCTACTACATGAACAGGCTCCAGGGATTCCAGACACAGGCTGACTACTGCGTCACCCTCAACGGGCTGCGGCCCATCAGTGAAAGTTCCCGAATCGCTGCCATGACCTACCATCACCCCCTATATTCCTTTGAATCGATGGCGACGCAGAAAGAACTGCCCCTCCTTAATGGCAGGAAAAACACCTTTTTCTGCGGAAGCTATTTCGGGTACGGGTTCCACGAGGATGCCGTCCGGTCCGCCGCAGCGGTTGGCCAGGCCTTCGGGAGCCGCCTGTGAATTCCAGGATCTTTAGCGGAAAAATCATGCATTCAAGGGCATGGCCCGTCGGCCACCGGTTCGAGTATCCCCTTTATCTTTACGGGATCGATCTCGCCGAGCTCCCCGAGCTGGATGAAAAAATCCCCCTTTTCGGGTACAACCGGATCCGCCCGGTTTCCATCCACGACAAGGACTACCTCTTTTCGGAACCCGGGTCCATCAGGGAGAAGCTCGATCGGGTCCTTTCCGCATCCGGCATCAGGGACGTTTCCAGGGTGTTCCTCGTCACGGCGGCGCGGTACTTCAATTACGTTTTTAACCCGGCCAGCTTCTTTTACTGCTTCAGGGCCGACGGATCTCTCGCATGTGCGGTGATCCAGGTCAACAACACCTTCGGGGAGATGCATTTGTACCTTCCGGGAGAGGCGCCGGGGGAGCGGTCCGGGTACCTGGGCCACTTCTCGTCCCAGAAGGTCTTTCACGTTTCGCCGTTTTTTGACCGAAAGGGTTCCTACGAGTTTTTCCTGTCGGACGTGGCGAAAGACAGTCTGGACATCCTCATCCACTACCGGCAGGGGGAGAAAATGGTTTTCGCCGCGCACTTGACGGGAAAGGCAAAGCCTTTGGACAGGCGCAGCCTTATTTCGACGCTGGCCCGACACCCCGCAGCGGCGGCCCTCACGATGCCCAGGATCCTCTGGCAGGCCGGGCGCCTGTATTTTCAGAGAAAGCTCCCGGTTTTCGATAAGCCGGCGCCGTTCAGTCCCATGACCATTCGCAGACCCCCTCCCGGCCCGCTGCAAAAGCTGGGAAAGCGGGCGTTTTTCTCCCATCTCTCCCGGATGGAGGCGGGCCTGCTGGAGGTTCACCTTCCGGACGGCAGCCAGAGAACCCTGGGGGAAACCGGAAAAGGGCAGGAAGGCACCCTGTTGATCCGGGACGAGGCCTTTTTCCGCCGGATCCTCATGAAGGGGGAAATGGGTTTTGGGGAATCCTACACGGCAGGCGACTGGACTTCCCCAGACCTTCCGGGTCTTTTGGATCTCCTGGCGCGGAATCTTTCGTCCCTCAAGGAGCGCCGGAATGCGGCCTCCTCCATCGCCAACCGGATGGATTACTTCCGTCACCGGGTCAGGGCGAACACCCTTCGGGGCAGCGCCCGGAACATAAGGGATCACTATGACCTCGGAAACCAGTTCTTCGCCCTTTTCCTGGATCCAACCATGACCTATTCCTGCGCCCTTTTCGAGACGGGGGAGGAGAGCCTGGAGGAGGCCCAGAAAAAAAAGCTGCGCTCCATCATGGATATGGCGGGCATCGACTCTGGTCACCATGTCCTCGAGATCGGCTGCGGATGGGGGAGCTTTGCCATTGAGGCGGCGAGGGAGCGAGGGTGCCGGGTGACGGGGATCACCCTTTCCAAGGAGCAGCTCGAGCTTGCGAAAAAACGGGTAGGGGAGGCTGGACTGGATGACCAGGTCACCCTCGAATTGCGGGATTACCGCCGCATCGAAGGCGATTTCGACCGGGTGGTGTCCATCGAGATGTTAGAGGCCGTAGGCCACGCCAATCTCGGGCAATTTTTCGCGGTCTGCGAAAAAGCCCTTAAACCGGCAGGAAAGGCAGTCGTGCAGGTGATCACCATCCCGGACGAGCGCTATGAGGTTTACCGTAACACAACGGACTGGATCCGGAGGCACATCTTCCCCGGCGGGCACCTTCCGTCCCTCGGGGCGATGAAATCCGCCATCGCGAGCGATACGGGGCTGAACCTCGAAAAAGTCCTGGACATCGGACCCCATTACGCGCCGACCCTCGATCACTGGAGGCAGAACCTCCTGGCCGCCAGAGAGAAGATCATGGACCTTGGATTCGATGAGAATTCCCTCCGGAAATGGGAATATTACTTCGCCTATTGCGGGGCCGGATTTCGCACGGGAATAATCCAGGATTACCAGATGGTCCTTCAGAAGAATCCGGATTGAAGACCACGGTTTTAAACCTTGCCCTTTACCAGGCGGGATGGTTTGCCTGCGTCCTGGGGGGCGCGCGGGGTTATCCGTGGCTTGGGGCTTCGGCTGGCCTGATCCTGCTCCTCGTCCACCTCGCCCTTTGCCGCGAACCGGTAAAAGAGATAAAGACGGTCCTGGTGGTGGCCGTTATGGGGACGGCGGCGGATTCCATCCAGTCTTTTCTGGGGGTTTTCGTTTTCCTTTCAGGCTACTGGGTCCAGTGGGTGGTCCCGTTCTGGATCAGCGTCATGTGGCTGCAGTTCGCGACCCTCCTGCATTTTGCCCTTGGCTGGCTCTCGGGGAGATATGCGCTCGCGGCTTTTCTAGGGGCGATCGGGGGACCGATGGCTTTTTTTACCGGAGAAAGGCTCGGGGCGGCAATATTCCCGAAAGGGCAGGGGTTCAGCCTCCTCGTCCTGGCGGCCTTCTGGGCCTTCATCCTCCCGCTGTCGGTCCTCATAGGCGACCGCTTCATGCCGGCCAGGAAGGGCTACAGGATCTTCGGTTCCTAAGGCCGGCAATCATCCGGGGTGATCGTCCGGGACTGGACGCTACCCGTCCCTTGAGGGAATGAAAAGAGGGAAGGCCGCGGTTTTCCCCGCTTCCCATGCATCTTTCATCCATTACCCATTACCCGTTACCCGTTTTTCCCCGGATACGGGCACGCGCTGGAAATCGTCACCTCCATGGTCGTGGGACCGACAGAGGAGGATCGGCGGAATGCTTCCCTGATAGCCGTGAAAATCTTTTCTTCCTCGCCCCATAGCAGGGTGCCGGTGACTCCCACCTCGTATTCCACGTTGTTT
>JAFGWO010000221.1 GCA_016937135.1 Pseudomonadota bacterium | reverse complement strand
TACTGACCCTGAACGTGCCCTCCGACCCACCTGATCCTTCCCATCTCCTCCCTGGAAAGGACCCCCTTTTTCAGGGCGGAGAGCCCATCCTCCATCTCCCGTTCATTGCGAGGTTCCATAAGGCAAAGGTCCACATTCGGGCTTGAAAGGGCAAAACGGCAGCAGTCCGCAGCCGTGGGGGGCTCTTCTCCCGGAGGCATGCGCCGGGCCTGCAGAAGCTGACCCCACGCCGTGGCCGTGCGGGTGATGATCCCCGGAGGACTCTCCCTGGGCAGTCTGGGGAAAACGACCTCTTCCACTGCGGGGGCAACCGCGTTGTAAGGCATAAGGTATACATCGAAAGGGGAATCCGTAGAGGCAACCATTTCCCCGAGGAGATAGGGTTTGTCGCTCGACAGGCCTAAAAATCTTACCTTCCCCTCCTCCTTCAGGCGGGCAGCCCTGTCCACCCAATCCCCGTAGGGTTCCCGCTGGACCCCGCCGAGGATCAGGATATCGGCATAGGTGGACCCGATGGCCTTCAACGCCCTCTCGTGGGCCCATTTCATGAAGAAGCCCGACCTGTCGAAGGTCTGGAAAACAACTACCAGCCGTTCCCGTTCCCTGCGGCACAGGCCCCTTAAGGCCTCCTCCATGGGTTTTTTTCCAAAACCCCCCAGATAAAAGGTATTTACCCCTCGCTCCGCATAGGCTTTCTCGATGGCCCGGGCAGGGACTCCATTCGCCGCCCGGATCCCGAGCCGGCTGACCGACAACCCCGTTCGGCCTAGGACAGTTGGGCGTTCAAAATCCAAATTTCTACTCCTTTTTATTCGGGCCTTTCCACAAAACCTCGTAGAGGTCATCCCGTCGGCCCTGAAGGTTCCTCACGGTCCCCTGCTCCCGCAACTCCTTTAATAGATCCAGGTCCACATCGGCAATAAGGGTCATTTCGGTGTTGGGAGTGGCCTCGGCCGCAACGGCGTCATGGGGAAAGGCAAAATCGGAAGGGGTGAAAACAGCGGCCTGGGAATACTGGATATCCATATTTTCCACTCTGGGAAGGTTGCCGACGCTGCCGGAAATGGCCACATAGCACTCGTTTTCGATGGCCCTGGCCTGGGAACACCGCCGGATCCTCAAATAGCCGTTTCTGGTGTCCGTCCAGTAGGGCACAAGGAGGATCTGCATCCCCTGCGCGGCCAGATGACGCGCGAGTTCGGGAAACTCGACATCGTAGCAGATCAGAATGCCGACCTTTCCGACATCGGTGTCGAACACCCGCAGGCTGTCCCCCCCCTTCAGACCCCAGTATTGCTGTTCGTCCGGGGTGATGTGAAGCTTGTACTGCCGGTCGAAGGTCCCATCCCGCCGGCAGAGGTAGGAGACATTATAAAGGGATTCCCCGTCATATTCTGGAAAGCTGCCTGTGATGATGTTGATATTGTATTTCACGGCCATCCGGGCGAGCTCCCCGCGGAGTCCGTCGCTGTCCCCGGCGAGGGAACGCATGGCTTCGGCAGGATTTTCCTGGTTGAAGCGGGACAGCAGGGGCGCGTTAAACAGCTCCGGAAAGAGAAGGATGTCCGCTTTGTAGCCGGCCACCGCATCAACAAAAAACTCGGTCTGCTGGAGGAAATCCTCCACCGAGTTAAAGGGCCTCATCTGCCACTGGACGATGCCGAGTCTCGCGTAGGTTTTCCTGCCCCAGTCGATTTTTGTCCGCGGTTCATAAAAGATGTTGTTCCATTCGAGGAGAACCGCGTGCCCGCCCGATTCGGCGTCGGAGGGATAATAATTTTTCAGCACCCTCCTGGGATGAAAATCGTTGGCCAACTGGAAATTCAGGACGGGGTCGGAAATCTCGCGGACCCGGACCTTGCTGATGTACTCCTTCGGAGTGACACTTTCGGCGTGTTCGCTGTACCCCGGGATCCTTCCACCGATAAGGATCCCCCTGAGGTTCAGCTCTTCGCAAAGTTCCTTTCGGGCGTCGTAAAGGCGCCTCCCAAGGCGCATGCCCTGGTAATCCTCATGAACGAAAAGGTCTATCCCGTAGAGATAATCCCCCTTCGCGTCGTGGGCCGGAAACCCGCCGCTGCCAACCACATCCCTGTAGGTGTGGTTGTCCCCCAACCTCCGGAGATCGACGATAATAGTCAGGGCTGAAGCTACCACCCGCCCTTTGTCCTCCACGCAGATCTGGCCTTGCGGAAACAGGGCAAGGAGCCTTTCGAACTGCTCCGGGGTCCACGCACCCCCCATGCCCCTGTAAAGACTGTCCATCATCGCCTTGACATCGGGGTAATCGGACTGCCTGATGTTCCTGATCCTGAGTCTGTGGTTCACGCGTTCAGTCAAATCAGCACCTTTTTTAAACCGGGGGATAACCGTCTCGTGCTCACCTTCAGGGGCCCCCTTTCATTTCATCCCCGCACAGCTGACCTTAGTCTTTCGATAAACCGCTCCCTTTGGGATGGATCGCCCTTGACCATTTCCTTGATCTTTTTCCACGCAGCGGGACAATCCTTATAGGGCACCTCGACGATCCCGTGGAGAATCCTGTCGATCTCCTTCTTGTTGGCCGGCGTGATCTCGATGCCGACTTCCTCAATGACGTCCTTTATATGCCTGAAGTAGCAGGACAAGGCGATTCCTCCTCTCTCCGGAGGTCTCCGGAATGGGGAAGGGTGAAGGGAAGAAACCAGCCCCAAGTACCTGTTACCAGGTACCAAGGACGAGCAACCCCACCCCTTACCCACTTACCCTTTACTCTTTACCTTACTCCCTCTTCCCTCTTCCCTCTTCTGTTTTTCCTCACCCCAAAGCCCATGCGATCCCGGCGGCGGCGAAGATGGCCGGCAGAAGGTTCCCAACGGGAAGCTTCCTTATCTGAAGGATATCAAGCCCGATAGCCACGATGAGCAGCCCTCCGGTGGCGTTCATCTCCGCGACAACGGGATCGGTGAGAATTTCCTGGACCCACACGGCCGCAAGGGTTATGCCCCCCTGATAAACGATCAGGGGGATAATGGAAAAAATGACCCCTATCCCAAGGGTGGAGGCAAGGGCGATGGACGCGATACCGTCAAGGGCTGATTTCGCGTAGAGGATCGTCGGCTCCTGCCCGAGACCGTCCTGGATGGACCCCATAACCGCCATGGCCCCGATGCAGTAAAGGAGACTCGCCGTCACAAAAGCCTCGGCCACGCTTCCGGCGTCCTTGAACCTCGCCTGCAGCCGGTGCCCCATATTATCGAGGCGCTCCTCGATTGCCAGGGTTTCGCCGACTATGCCTCCGATAAGCATGGCCCCGATGACTATCAGGGGATTCCGGGACTGAATGGCCAGCTGGATTCCGATGAGGATGACCGCCAGGCCAAGGCCCATCATGATCGTCCTTCGCACCCTCTCAGGGATAAAGCGGCCAAGGTAGCGTCCCACCAGGGTGCCAAAAAAGATGGCCAGGACATTGATGAGTGTTCCTTTAAGGATCATTTCCGCTCCAGACGGGCGCGCGCCGTCCCGCCTTCCTCTCTGCCTGTTTCGACGGCGCCTTTCGGGCCGCAATTTCGCGGGCTAAGAGGCTGCCGAACTCTTCCCTCACAGCCCTTTAATCGCCCAGATGGCTTTCTGGGCCTTTTCCGCCCACTTG
>JAFGWO010000220.1 GCA_016937135.1 Pseudomonadota bacterium | reverse complement strand
TTGATGACTTTTTGCAAAGTCATCAATATTTCCTGATGAACCGTCCGGGTTATCAGGAAAAACCATTTTTTACCTATAAAAAATAGGCATTTTTTGCGTATTCAAACCCCATTGCCCGGGCGAAGGGTATCACAATATCATGGCGCCGATCAACATCCGACTGCCGGAAAGCTCAAGCGGGGCAAAAAAACACCCAGGCCGCGCCCCGGATTTGCCAAAGGAGGTTTTATGTTAGCAACCCTCGCCCCGATCCTGGAGGGACGGCGGAGTCAGCCCCACCTTCTCATCGAAGTGCTTCACGATATCCAGAAGGATTTCGGAGGGATCTCCCCGGAAGCCATCAAGGTGGTTTCCACGGAACTTGGGGTTCCCCTCATGGAAGTCTATCGCGTGGTGAAATTCTACAAGGCTTTCACCCTCGTTCCCAAGGGAAAAAACGTCCTCACCCTCTGCATGGGAACGGCCTGCCACGTCAGGGGGTCTAATCCCCTTCTCGAACTGGCTCTGGAAATGCTCAACATCCGGGCCGGTGAGACCACCCCGGACAACCTTTTTACCGTCGAGGCGGTCAACTGCGTCGGGGCATGCGCCCTGGCCCCCGTGGTCATCCACAACGGGGTCTACCATCCTCACATGACCCCCGCCAAGCTGCAGGAACTCATCAGGGGCCTGCAGAAAGAGAGCCAGGAGGCCAAAGATGCATAGAAGGATCACGAGCCCGGAAAACCTGGAAGCCGTATCCCGAGGCCTCGCAGCGGAGCGGGACGACGGAAGGGTCTTAATGACCGTCTGCGGGGGCCCGGGATGCCAGGCCTCTCGCTGCCACGATGTTGCGTCGGAAATAAGGAAGCAGGTCAAGGACCGCGAACTGGAGAAAAAGATCCGCCTCAGGGTCACCGGCTGCCACGGTTTCTGCGAACAGGGACCCATCGTTCTGGTGGGTCCGGAAAAGATCTTTTACTGCCGCGTCAAACAGGAGGACGTGAGGGAGATCCTCGACCATGCCGCCAACGGGGGCGGGGCCGTGGAAAGGCTTCTCTACACGGATCCGGACACGGGCAGGACCGTCATCCATGAGGCCGACGTACCCTTTTACCGTGCCCAGACACCTGATCTCCTCTTGCAGAACAGGCAGGTCGACCCCCTTTCCATCGAGGACTACCTCGCCATCGGCGGTTATTCGGCCCTGGGGAAAATCCTTGCCGGGATGGAACCGGAAAAAGTGATCCAGGAGGTGACGGATTCCGGGCTGCGGGGCCTCGGGGGGGCCGGATTCCCCACGGGGAGAAAATGGGCCGCCTGCAGGGCCGCTTACGGAGAGGAAAAATACGTCGTCTGCAACGCGGACGAAGGGGACCCGGGCGCCTTCATGGACCGGGGGATCCTGGAGGGCAACCCCCACGCGGTGATCGAGGGGATGATCATCGGAGCCTGGGCGATCGGGGCCCAGGAGGGCTATATCTACGTCCGGAACGAATACCCCATCGCGGTGGAGCATGCGCGCATCGCGGTAGGTCAGGCCAGGGATTACGGTTTTCTGGGGGCCAATATCCTCGGGTCCGGGCTGGATTTCGACATCAGCATTACCCGCGGCGCCGGGGCTTTCGTCTGCGGAGAATCCACCGCCCTCATGGTTTCTTTGGAAGGAAAGGTGGGAGAACCCCGCCCGAAGGATGTGGAACCCGTCGAACGGGGCCTCTGGAACAAACCGACCACCGTCAACAATGTGGAAACCTGGGCCAACATCCCCTCCATCATCAGGAAGGGGGCGGGGTGGTTCGCCGGCATCGGGACGGAAAAAAGCAAGGGAACGAAGATCCTGGCGCTGACCGGTCAGGTCCGGAACACCGGCCTGGTCGAGGTGGCCTTCGGCACGACGATCCGAACCATCGTCGAGGACATCGGCGGCGGCGGGCTTGACGGGAAGAAGATCAAGGCCGTCCAGACCGGAGGCCCCTCAGGGGGGTGCCTTCCGGAATCCATGTTCGACCTCCCCGTCGACTTTGATCTTCTCCAGGAAAAAGGCTCCATGGTCGGCTCCGGTGGGCTGGTCGTTTTAGACGAGGACGCCTGCATGGTGGACGTTGCCAAATATTTTCTCAAATTCCTGCAGGACGAATCGTGCGGAAAGTGCGTGCCGTGCCGGATCGGGGTCAGCCGGCTCCTGGAGATCGTCACCGATATCACCGAAGGCCGGGGCAAACCGGAATACCTGGATCTCCTCGAGGACCTGGGGGAGACTGTGGCCCAAACCTCCCTTTGCGGACTTGGCAAAACGGCTCCGAACCCCGTCCTTTCCACACTGAAATACTTCCGGGACGAGTATGAAGCCCACATCAACGAAAAACGGTGTCCCGCCCACATCTGCAAGGCTCTTATCCGCTATGTCATCGACCCCGACAAATGCAACGGATGCATGGCCTGCCTCAGTGCGTGCCCCAGCGGAGCCATCCACGGGGAGAAAAAACAGGTCCACACCATCGACACCGGGATGTGCGACAAATGCGGGATCTGTGTGACGGTCTGCGGCCGCGGCGCCATTTCCGTTCAATGAGGGAGGATGAATAATGAGCCAGTACATAACCCTGAACATCGACGGTTCGGATGTCAGCACTCCCAAAGGCTCCAGCGTGATGGAGGCCGCTTTGAGATACGGGATCTGCATCCCCCACCTTTGCTATCTGCCAACCATTTCGGAAAGCGGCGCATGCAGGATCTGCATTGTTGAAAACATTGTGGACGGCAAACCGGTCATCACGTCCTCGTGCACCCTGGTGGCCAAGGAAGGCATGGTCATCCGCACCAACACCGAAAAGATCCGCCGCCTGCGCAGGAACATCGCCGAACTTCTGGTGGCCCAGGCGCCCAACTCGAGGGCCCTTCAGGATATCGCGGTCAAGTGCGGGGTAAAGGAGGTCCGCTATCCCTTCCGCCACGACGACTGCGTCCTCTGCGGCCGCTGCGTGAGAGTCTGCGAGGATCTCTATCAGGCGCGGGCCATCGGGTTCATCGGAAGAGGCAGCCAGAGATATGTGGGCTTTCCCTTCGACGTGCGTCCGGACTTCTGCAAACGCTGCTGGGCCTGCGTCGACCTCTGTCTCATGAAAGAGACCCCCTGCGACGGACCCATGGAGATCGGCAAGGAATACCTTTGCGGCAAGTGCGAATCGACCATCTTCGCCGGCCAGTACGACGCCGGGGACTGCATACGCTGCGATATGGGAAAGGGATTCGGCTGTACGCGGCACAAGTTCTGAAAAAGCCCCGCGCTTCCGGCGCCCCCCGGGCTTCTTTCGCGGATGCCGGTTAAAAATGCCGTAAAAAAAAGTGTTGCGTTACGGGTCAGGTTGTCGTATAAGGACGGCGCCGGTGAGGATATGCCGCCGGCAAAGATCAATGTTTGTCACCTGCGGAAAAGCAAGAATGCTATGCGGAGTCCCGGGTCAGACGATCCGGGATTTTTTGCAGTAGCGCAGGTGGGCAACACAGAACAAGGAGTATGCAGAAATGGCAGAAGGAACAGTCAAATGGTTTAGTGATTCAAAGGGGTTTGGTTTCATCGAGCAGGCTGATGGACCGGATGTTTTCGTCCACTTTTCGGCGATCCAGGCCGAAGGCTTCAAGACCCTTTCCGAGGGTCAGCGGGTGAAGTTCGAGGTGACCGAAGGCCCCAAGGGACCCCAGGCCGCCAACGTCGTACCTGTCTAATTCATCACTACACCGCAAAAAAGGCCCCGGGTTTTGCCCGGGGCTTTTTTATTGGGATTTTTTGGCGGCTTTTACGGGCGGGGAAAGTACGGCCGTCTTGTGCCTGCGGGGCAAAGGAACCCCGGATCTCATACCCTCGTTCAGGGATTCTAGCGGGTTCGCGGCAGGATTCCGGTGGCCCTGCTAGAATGCGAAACTGAGCTTGCTGAAACGGTCCACCTCTTCCTTGATCCAGTCCGGCCAGAATTCCTCCAGGATAGGGTAGTCGGCGTCCATGGCCTGGAACGACCCGGGACCGCCGGCCGCCTGGATATTTTCTCTGGTATTGTAGCAAACCCTTTCAACCCCTATGAGTCTGGCCACCCGGCGGTTGATCTCCTCTAAGGGCTTGTCGTAGGGGTGCTCACCCCGGAAAGCCCGCTGGACCGCCAGCTCATCCAGACACTCCCTGCCCCGCGGCCATTCCTTGAAGGAGGGGAAAAAAATAGGCCCGTAGGATACCCAGAATTCCAGCCGGACCGCGCCTGAATTATAGGCCGTCCAGACGGACCCTCCCTGGCTCACACTGCCCTTGACGATGCTGTCATCCCCCATGATGACCCGCTTCCCCCTGAGGAGTGAATCGACTCCGGCGAATTTGAGCCCTACCTCGAC
>JAFGWO010000219.1 GCA_016937135.1 Pseudomonadota bacterium | reverse complement strand
GGACGCCCGGATCCAGGATCGGTCGTCATGTCGTGGATCCGTGAGGAAAGGGAAAATCACGCTTTTCCCTTTCCGTTGCGCCGAAAGTCCGGCATGGACTTTTCGCGACCCTGTCAAAACCACCAACGCGGCCCGGGTAAGGGCCGCCCGGATCCAGGACCGGTATCCCCAGTCGTGGATCCGTGAGGACAGGGAAAACCACGCTTTTCCCTGTCCGTGGAGCCAAAAGTCCCGCATGGACTTTTGGCGACCCTATTAAAGCTACCGCTTGACGGCGAGGAAGATAGTGCGCCCGTCCCGGTTCACGAGGAAAAGGAGGGAGCCCTTGCCCGAAGTTTCCTTTAGAATCCTTGACAAGCTCTCGGCGTCGTTTACGGGCTTTCGATCCACCTCAAGGATGATATCCCCGGTCCTCAGACCGGATTCGACAGCCGGGCTGGCCGGATCAATTCCCGTTATTACCACCCCTTCCGCAGGATCAACCCCCTTCTCCCGGGCCATCTCGGGGGTGAGGTTCTGGACAGTAAGTCCCAGATCCCCTTCCATTTTCTCGGGTTGCCCCGACGGGCCGGCCATGGCGGTCTCCTCGGTCATCTCCTCGAGGGTCACATTGAAGGTCTTTTCCTTCCCGTCACGAAGGACAACGACTTCAACTTTGGTCCCTACCGGCAGGTAGGCAACCATGGTGGGCAGTTGATGCTGGCTGTCGACCTTCTGGCCATCAAAGCTGATGATGACATCGCCCCGCACGATACCGGCCTTGGCAGCCGGGCTGTCCTCGACAACATCCGCGACCAGCGCGCCGACCCTTTTTTCGAGGCCGAGGGCCTCCTGCATATCCGGGGTTATGCTCTGGATCATGACGCCGAGCCATGCCCTGGTCACGGCCCCCTTCTCCTTGAGTTGGGAGATGATCGCTTTGGCAAGGTTGACGGGTATGGCAAAACCGATCCCCTGGTTGCCCCCGCTCCGGGTATAAATGGCGCTGTTGATCCCCACGACATTGCCGGCCGTATCAAAAAGAGGGCCTCCGCTGTTTCCGGGATTGATGGCCGCGTCGGTCTGGATGAAATCATCGTAGGGCCCCGCCCCGAGCTCGCGGCCCTTGGCGCTTATGATCCCTGCGGTTACGGTGTGGCCAAGCCCGAACGGATTGCCTATGGCCAGCACCCAGTCCCCGACACGGGCCTTATCAGAGTCCCCCAGCCGGCAGACCGGCAGGGAGCCTTTCGGTTCGATCTTGATGAGGGCGAGATCGGTCTTCTCGTCGGTCCCCTTCACCTCGGCCGGGTATTCATCCCCGGTTTCGAGAATGACGACGACCTCGTCGGCACCGGCAACCACGTGGTTGTTGGTGACGATGTACCCTTCGGGATTAATGATGAACCCCGAACCCAGGCTGCTCTTCTTGAAGGGCTGGGTCTGCCCCTCCCCAAAAAAGCGGCGGAAGAACTCTTCCCCGAAAAACTCCCGGAAGGGGCTTTCCTCCCCGCCGAAAGGCATGGCCCTCTGGCCTCCCTGCACCACGGTAGCCGTGCTCACATTGACGACCGCCGGCGAAAATTCCTGAGCCAGATCGGCGAAAGAAACCGGCTGGCCGGCGGGAGCCTTGGCGGTTCCCTCACTCCAGAGGGAATCCGAACCCGCCTGCGTCCCCGTGAAAGGGAGATTGGATGCTATGACCATCCCGATAACGAGGAAGGCGACCGCTACAAAACCGATGGTTACCCCTTTAAACACCTTTTTCATTTTGCGTCTCCTCCTGCTCTTTCTCTCCCCTGAAATCCATAAAAATCAGAGTTTCCCTTCAAATTAACGTTTGCACACCCGAACGAGAACAACCGCTGCAGGATACCCGGTTCTCCGGGACACCCACGGATTCACTCATCCACCTTTTCACGCCCCTGAAACCAGGCCTTCCCTCCCTGCCCCATTCGACCGGGATCACCTGCCCCGGGCCATCTGGTTTAAACGTTCGATCCTCTTTTCCACAGGGGGATGGGTGGAGAACAGTTCCAGAAGGTTCCTGCCGGAAAAGGGCTTCACGATGAACATATGGGATGTTGCCGGGCTAGAAGCCATGGGAAGCCTTTTGGACGCCATGGCGAGCTTCTCCAGAGCCGAGGCCAGATATCTCGGGTCCCCGGAGATTTTGGCTCCGGCCGCGTCGGCCTGGAACTCCCGTGACCGGGAGATAGCCATCTGGATGATAACCGCGGCAATGGGAGCGAGGATCGCCATCAGGAACGTCCCGATGGGGCTGTTGTCCTCATCCCGGCCTCCCCCGAAAATGAGTGCCCACCGTGCCATGTTCGCCAGCATCATGATGGCCCCGGCCAGAGTTGCCGCAATGGAGGAAATGAGGATATCCCGGTGCCCGATATGGCCCAGTTCGTGACCGATCACCCCGGAGAGTTCCTCGTCCGTCAGCAGCTGCCTTATGCCGTCGGTTACGGCAACCACCGCATGCTTCGGGTCCCGGCCCGTCGCAAAGGCGTTGGGGGCTGCCTGGGGAATCCGGTAAACCCTTGGCATGGGAAGACCCGCGCGGGTGGCAAGATTCCGGACCATGGAATAAAGCCCCGGATCTTCGGCCTCGCCGACCGGTTTGGCGCGGTACAGGGACAAAACGATCTTGTCCGAAAACCAGTAGGATCCGAAATTCATAACCATGGCAAAAACAAAGGCGATCATCATTCCGGACCGGCCTCCGAACAGGTGGCCTAAAAACATCAAAAGGCCCGTCAAAGCTCCCAGAAGAAATGTCGTTTTAATCGTGTTGCTCATTTTTTTCACCCCTGTTTATTAGAATAAAATCCGAGACTTCAGATTCCGGATTTCGGATCACCCGATGGAGTATTTTTCATCCTCCTTCCTTCATCCTTCATCCTTCCGCCTTTTCCCCCGCTCGACCGCGAGAAACCTCTCTCCGGGTCCAAGGGCCATGGGATACCGCTCCTCCCCCAGCATTTCCCTCAGATCCCGGGAAATGCGATCCCGAATAAACTCCAGGATCTCATCCACTTCCCGCCTCATCTGTATCATTTTTCGGCGCATTTCCAGGATTACATCAATCCCCGGAAGGTTGACGCCGAGTTCCTTTTGCAATCGCACGATCATTTCGAGCCGTTCGAGCTGTTCGGAAGGCAGCGCTTTCTCGTCAAGGACCACCGCCAGGGAGATGAGGCCCTCTTCCTCCATGGCCTCCAGATCGGCAGGCAGGATGCCCACCAAGCGGCAGGTCTCGGCAATGTCGAGGAATCTCTTATCGCCGCTCATGACTTTACCACAATCCTTTCCGCGGGTCCATGGCCAGGACCTCGTCCAGCTCGTCCAT
>JAFGWO010000026.1 GCA_016937135.1 Pseudomonadota bacterium | reverse complement strand
TGGAACTGACCGCAGAGCGTGTACGCCTTGGCTCTGCGGCCCTCGGGGACGTCCTGGCGGTGCAGACACAGGTGGAAAGGACTCGCGCCCAAATACCCCTTCTGCGAGACCAACTCCAGCAGAATGAACACCTCCTGGCTGTCCTGATCGGCCGGGAACCGGGAGCAGGCGGCTTGCCATCCTTCACCCTTGAGGATTTCGAGCTGCCGCGGGAACTGCCGCTGGTCCTGCCTTCCGATCTGGTACGCAAAAGGCCGGATATCCTGGGAGCTGAAGCATTGCTCCACGCCGCCAGCGCCGAATACGGGGTGGCGGTCTCCCGATTGTATCCTCAGCTTACCCTCAGCTCCGATCTCGGATCACAGGCTCTGACGATCGGCGGCCTGTTTGACAGCGGTTCATCCTTCTGGAGCATGGTGGGGCAACTGACTCAACCCTTGTTCAGCCCCGGTCTGCCTGCAGAAAAACGGGCAGCCCTCGCCGCTCTTGAAGCGGCTGCAGCGAACTACCAATCCGTCGTCCTTGAGTCGCTTCGCGGTGTGGCCGATGTGCTGCGGGCACTGGAGAATGATTCTGAAAGATTGGCGGCGCTCACGGCTGCTGACACAGCCTCAAGGAAGGCTCTGGATTCAACCCGGCGCACGTATGCCCTCGGCGCAGTCGGGTATTACGACCTGCTCGTCGCACAACAGCAGCGGCAGGAGACGCAGTTTGATTTGATAGAGGGCCAGGCGAAACGTCTGCTCAACAGTGTGGCGTTTTTTCAGGCAACGGGCGGCGGTATTATTTACGAGGACGCAGCCGCAGCGTCCCTCCAATGAATTTAAACCCCGATTTTTTGGCCAGGGACGTCACACGGATCATTTCAGGATAATCCTTTTTCCCTTTCCGCCGTCCCTTTGATTCAAAAACAGGGGTGACCCGGATGGGTTTGGGCTTATTGCCCCGGCTGCCTGATTGGGGTATTGCGGGTTCTGCCTCAGTCGATCAGGACGAGGCCCATTTCCAGTCCATAGGGAACCTGGTCAGCCGTGGTTTCCCATCCGATAGGGTATATTTTCCATCCGGCCCTGGCGGCCATGGTGAAGACATCCATGCCGGCGCTGTGCATGGTCGGGGTCACCTTGTGGCCGAAACGGCACCCTTCCCCCTTGAGGCCCTGGCATTCCTTCGTGGGGCAGAAGACCCGCTTGCAGCAGGGTCCCCCCGACCATGCCATGGCCAGGGGATAGCCGTCGTAAAAGGCCGCGGACTGGAGCTTGGCCACGATCTTGTACATCTTGACGGCCCCGGGAAGGCGGTGTGTCGGGTCATAATAATCCTTGCCCGTCTGCTCCCCCGCCGGGACCTTGTTCATGACGAAGATCCCCCACCGAAACGCCTCCACCACCCGGCGGGTCTCATCCAGCTTCATCCCGTAGGGAGGGCAGTGCAGATTGGTCCTGAAATAGGGGCACATGGGGGAGACGCACCTGGCGAGGACCCTCTCATCGAGGACGACCTCGCTTGCGGGGAGGGCCACCGCATCGTCCGCCCCGAACTCTAGGGCCAGCTTTCTGTATTTTTCGAGATCTTCCTTCAGGATTTCTTCCGGCACATCGGGGTTAAACTCCCTTATCTCTTCCGGCATGATCCGCTCCTTCCGGATTTTATTCTTTGTTCGGGGTTGGGACCAACCGCTCCGGTTCAGGGTCCATGCTTTCCTTCTCAACGATTTTTTCGAGATCCGCAACCTGTTTGGTGAGGAATTTCATTCTTTCCCATTGCCTGGTGACGTCCCGAATGATGGCGGCGGCCCCCTCAAGGTCTTGGCCGGGTTTTTTCAGGAGGACAATGGAAAACTCCAGGGAAAGGGTTTTCCCGTCCCTGTCTTCGGAAGGGACCTTGAGGGTACGGTCCCGATAGGCCGTTTCCCCGGTCGCCATGACCCTGCGGTACCCTTCCCAGTGTCTATGCCTGTGCTTTTCGGGAATGATGAGATCGAGGCTCCGGCCCAGGGCGTGCTCCTGTGGGTGGCCGAAAAGGTTCTCGGCCCCGCGGTTCCAAAAGAGGATCATCCCTTCCCTGTCGGATACAACCACGGCGTCGGAGGTTTCCTCCAGGATCTGTCTGCACATGCTATCGTCCATAAAAAACATTAATAACATAAAGGTCTTAGGAGGTCGAGGCAAGGCCCAGGCAAGGAAAAGACCTCCGGAGACGGAAACCATCCGTCCTGTCCGGAATGCAAAAAATGGAGATATGACGGTTCCGATTTCTTGACAGGAAAAGAAAGAATTTGTTATCTCAATAGAAAGTCCGCAAGCGGTTTAAAAATTCTATAGCAGAGGAGGACCACCATGAAGATTCTCATCGTCTTTAACCGGGAGCCTTACGACAACACGGATGTGACCTGGAACGGACTGCGCCTGGCGGGCCAGCTCCTCGATGCGGGTCAGGAGGTGAGGATCTTCCTGATGAACGACTCCGTGGACATGGCAAGGGACGTCTGCAGGCCGCCCGAAAATTATGATCAGGATCTTTCTCAGATGCTCAAGGACCTCATCGCCCGGGGCGTCCCTGTAAAGGTCTGCGGCACCTGCATGGTCCGCTGCGGGATCTACAAGAACCACCCCTATTTCGAGGGCGCGGAGAAATCTCCCATGCCGGACCTTGTCCAGTGGGTTATCGACAGCGACAAGGTCCTGACCTTTTAAACCCAGGCAGGAAGATCCGGGGGAAAAGGAACGGGTGAGGCCTGGTCACCCGGCTCCGAGGTTTTTGGCGATGTAGAAGCCGTAGCCGTACCAGGCGCGATACTTTTCGTAAAGGGCGATTTCGTTTTTTTCGGCATTCACGACGGCCCGGGCCTGTTCGGAGTTCCCGTTTCTGGCCAGAAAACCGGCGAAACTTTCCTGCAGCGGCCCGTAGTAGTTCCCGATCCAGCAGTGATCCGGAAGGACGAAATAGCCGACAGGCGAAAAACCCTGCCGTTCCAGGATCCCCATTTTCCGGGACGCGGTGTCGATCTCCGGGTATTCCCTCTCCCAGTGGGCCTGGATTTCCGGCCGGCGGGAGGAGGTAAGCCAGGTTATCTCCGAGACCGCAAGAATCCCTCCGGGCTTCAGAAATCTTCTCCAGGAAGAGACCCCTTTTTCGAACCCCATGTTGTAGACGGCGCCCTCGGACCAGATCGCGTCGAACTCCCCCTCAGGAAAAGGCAGGGAGTCCATGGAGGACGCCACTGTGCGGATTCTGTCCGCAACCCCGCGCAGGCGCGCTCTTGACTGGAGTTCCTCCAGGAATTCGGGGAAAAGATCAACGGCTGTGACCTGCGCGTCAAGCTTCCGGGCGAGGAGGATGGTCGAGGCCCCCGTGCCGCACCCGATGTCCGCGATTCTCAGAGGGCGCGACCGGTCCAGGCCGGCCAGCCCGATGGCCCTTTTCGTCTCAGCCTCGCCGCCGGGGCCCTGTCTTTGGGCGTCCTTGTGAAGGTCAATGAGCAGGCTTGGTTCTTCCAGGATCGGTATCCCTTCATCTAAATTTTTGAAAGGGTCCTTGGCGTTTGACCTCTTATTCCCCGGGTTCTTCCCATTCCACCCTTTTGACGTCATACAGGATGTCGTCCCACGGGTGCCGGTAGAGGCCTCTCTTCATCCTGTACTGGTCCATGATGTGGCCGATCATCCCGATGCTCCGGGCCACGATGAAAAAGCCGTTTAAATAGCCGAGGTTGACGATCTCCCTCGCTTCGCTGTCGGTGAAAACATCGCCTGAGGCCAGCAGGTCCAGAAAGGCCACGGCGATGCACCCGTCCACGTTCAGGATGAGGTTCCCGCGCTTTTCGGTGGTGAGCTTCTCCACTTCCCGGGCATAGTCGAGGTAAACCGTTGCCGGGAAGTTGCTTTTCGCGAAGTCGGAAAGGATCTCCACCCGCTTGTCGGGGTTCTGGACGGACTTGACCCTGTGCCCGATCCCGGGGATGTTGATCCCCCTGTCCTTCATGCTGTTGATGAATTCCCTGGGAGTCAGGCCGCTGTCTTTAGCCTCCTTGAAGTAGATGGCGGCGTCGTTGATGGCCCCGCCGAACCGCGGCCCGATGGTGAGAAGGCCGGAAGCGAGCGAACTGACCATGTCCTTCCCGGCGCGGGCCGCGACGATGGCGTTGTGGGCGCCCGAGACGGCCGGCCCATGGTCCGCGGAGACCACAAGGACCAGCTCGAAGAATTTCGTGGCGAACTGGGGGAGAGGCCTCCGGAACCACAGGAGGCTGATGATGTCCCCAAGCCCCCAACCTTTTTCCAGGATCTCGGAGATCTTGTAGCCCGCGTAGATGGGCTCGTCCCCGCGGTCGTCGGAGATGGTGCAGGTGAAATTGGTCGGTTTGCGGACCAGCCCGTCCGAAAGGGCTTCGGTCAGGGTAAGGGGGACCCTGGGGATGGCGGGCCTTTCGGCCTCCTTTATAGTCCCCTCGATTTTCAGCTTCTCGTAGATTTCCAGGACCTTGTCGCCAAAGGTATCGAAGGAGTCGGGAACGATGACCCCTGCCTCCCGCAGGGCCTCATTTTTGGCCTGGGCGGATTCCTCCTCCTCTCCGCTGGCCGCTCCCGCGTGGCCGAACTGGACGCTGGTGGTGAAGACTTTGGCGCAGGTCCCAGTCACCCACATAATAAGGGGTTTGGTGAGGAGCCCTTCTTTTATGGCGTCTATGATGCGGTATTCATCCCGCCCGCCGATCTCCCCGAGGGCCACCATGAACTTTATGTCCGGGTTTTTTTCGAAGCGCAGGAGGTGTTCCAGATAGTCGGAACCGGGCCACCGGTCCCCTCCGATGGCTACCCCCTCATTGATGCCGTCGGCGTTTAACGCAACGATGTTGTACAGTTCGTTTGACAACCCTCCCGATTTGGAAACCACCCCCACCGAGCCGGGCCACAGGAGCTTCGCCGCGATGATGTTGTCGGTCTTGCCTGCGGTGTTGCCGATTTTAAAGGCCCCGGCCTTGATACCGCCGACGGTCGCCGGTCCGATGATGGTTTTCCCTTTCTCCCTGGCCAGGGCGATGAGCTTCCGGGTGTCCCTTTCGGGGATCCCCTCGGCGATGATCGCCACAACCTTGATGGAGTCTGTTTCCAGGGCCGCCCGGCTGGTGGCATAGGCCGACCGGTGCGAGGAAAAATTGATCAGGACGTGGGCGTTGGGGTGCTCTGCCGCCGCCCTCTGGAGGGTCCTGTATTCGTTGATCTGGATCTCGTGCTGGCTGAAAAAAACTTTGACCTGGCCTTCGCGGATGGGGTTGACGATGGCGGCGACGCTGGGGGTCTGGCGCCCGCAGAGATAATCGAAATCGAGCATCCGCTGGATCGCGTTTACCTGGGAGCCGAAGACGATGGCCTGCGAGTCCTTGTCGTAAAGGTCGAAATCATTCATCACTGGTTCCCTCCCAGGGCCAGGGAAATGATCCTGGTCATGTGGGTTTCGGGGCCATACACATGGATCGGTATCCCGATGGTCTTCCCGGTCTCCTCCATCCTCGCCAGGCCGTCCTTGTAATTGGGCCCGCCCCTCCGGACGTAGATGGTGACGCGGTTCTCGATGAGCTTCTCACGGAACTCCTTGAGGGCCTGGATGATCCCCGTGAAGGTTTTTGCCACATCGGTGAAATTGGCGATGCCGCCGCCGATGAGGAGGATCTTGGGCTTCCCCTTCTCCCGGGTCATAAGGTCGAGGATGGTTTTCGCGTATTCGTAGGTCAGCTCCTGGTTGGGGTCGCCGCTGTACTCGCCGTAGTTGGCCAGTTCCGAACCATGGCCGAGGTCGACGATGGTGTCCGCGTAAACGACGCTGGCGCCCCCTCCGGCCACCATGGTCCATATGCTGCCCTCCGGGTTGAGGATCTTCAGTTTCAGGGATGCCCCGGTTTTGGAGTCGAGTTCGTTGATGTAGCGCTCCTCTGGGGTGAGGGTGGTTCCGAAGGGGGAGGGGAAAACGACATCGCCCCACTTTTCCCTGTTTCGGTACGCGGCGGTGTCGTCCAGTTTGGCAACCAGGTCGAGCATTTTGATCTTGTCGTCCACGATGATCATGGGGTTGATCTCCAGGTAGACAAAATCGAGGTCGACGAAAACCTTGTGCAGGGCTGACGCAAATTTCGCGATCAGGGGATGATCCAGCACCTCGAGGACCTGTTCTTCCTGGAGAGTTTCTTCCACGGGAACCCGGATTTCCCGGACTTTCTCCCAGTTTTCCTCCACGTGGATGCCTCCGTGGTCAGAGACGTAGATGACGTCGGCGTCCCTGTCCGCCTGGATGGCGAGATAGAATTCCTGGTCATGAGGGATGAAGGGCTCGATCAGGAAATGGGTCAGATCCCCCTTGACGGGCCCCACCCGGACCGGCCCCGAGCGTTTCTTTTCGATCCACTCAATGCATTCCTGGAAGGTCTTGTCGAGGAGCACCAGCTTGTGTTTGCCCCTTTTTCCCACAAGCACGTCGGGTTTGGCCACAAGGCGCCCCTCGAGAAAAGGGTATTCCTTCCGGAGCTCGGAGATGTCGCTGTGCGGCCGGACCAGGACCATATCGTGCTCCAGGGGAAAATCGATATGGTCTAAAATAAGCTTCTTGGCTTCGGCTTCCCTGATTCCTCTCTGTGCCATATCCTCCCCCTCTAGAGTTTCCTGACCAGATTTTCGGTGACGGCGTCGATGAACTCCTCGGTGTTGACCCTGCGGTTGGCGGGGTTGGGATCAACGATCCCGATCAGATCCCCCGTCATGGTCCCGGATTCGATGGTCTCCCTTGTCGCCGCCTCCAGCTTGTCGGCAAAGGCCACGACCTCCGGAGTGCCGTCCATCTCCCCACGCTTTCGCAGGCAGCCGGTCCAGGCGTAGATCAGGGCGATGGAGTTGGTGGAGGTCTCCTCCCCCTTCAGATGCTGGTAGTACTGGTCGGTGACGGTCCCGTGGGCCGCCTCGTATTCAAAATGCCCTTCGGGGGAGACCAGCACCGAGGTCATCATGGCGAGGCTCCCGTAGGCGCTCGCCACCAGGTCCGACATCACGTCGCCGTCGTAGTTCTTGCAGGCCCACAGCATTCCGCCTTCAGACTTGACGATGGAGGCGACGAGGGCGTCGATGAGGGTGTAGTAGTATTTAATGCCCGCTTTCTCAAACCCCTCCTTGAAGTTTGCGAACTCCTCATCGAAGACTGCCTTGAAGAACCCGTCGTAGGTCTTGGAGATGGTGTCCTTGGTGCTGAACCAGAGATCGGTTTTTTCCGCCAGGGCGTAGTTCATGCACGCGCGGGCGAAGCTGCGGATGGATTTTTCGGTGTTGTGCATCCCCTGGATGATCCCGGGTCCCGTGAATTCGTGGATGGTCCCGCGCACCGGTTCCCCGTTTGCCGGTGTAAAGACGATCTCCGCCCTGCCGGGCCCGGGGATCTTCATCTCCTGGTTCTTGTAGACGTCGCCGTAGGCGTGGCGGCCGACGGTGATGGGTTTTTTCCAGGTGCGGACGGCCGGCTTGATGTTGCTGACCATAATCGGCTTTCTGAAGACCGTGCCGTCGAGGATGCCCCGCAAGGTTGCGTTGGGGCTCTTCCAGCACTGGGTCAGCTTGTATTCGGTCATGCGCTGATCGTTGGGGGTGATGGTGGCGCATTTCACCCCGACCCCGTGCTTCCTGATGGCGTGGGCCGCGTCGGCCGTTACCTGGTCCCCGGTCGCCTCGCGGTTCAAAAGGCCCAGGTCGTAGTACTCCGCATGGTAATCGAGGAAGGGGTCGAGCATCCTTTCCTTGAGCATCTTCCACACGATCCGGGTCATCTCGTCCCCGTCGATCTCCACAAAGGTGTTTTTTACCTTTATTTTTTCCATTTAATTTGTTCCTCCCGCGGCGATGAGGTTGAGCGCGGAGCCAGCCACAAACCATTCGATCTGGTTGGCGTTATAGGTATGGTTGAGCATGACGGTGTCGGTTGCGCCGCTGCTGTGACGGACCGTCATCTTCAAGGGCTGCCCGGGCGAAATTTCCGAAACGTTGATGGTGACCCGGTCGTCCTCCAGAATCCTGTCGTAATCCGCCGGATCGGCAAAGGTCAGGGCCATCATCCCCTGTTTCTTTAAATTGGTTTCATGGATGCGGGCGAAGCTCTTGACGACGACCGCCACCCCTCCCAAAAAGCGCGGCTCCATGGCGGCGTGCTCCCTGGAGGAGCCCTCCCCGTAGTTTTCCTCTCCGACCACAACCCAGCCGACGCCGCGTTTCTTGCAGTCGCGCGCCGCCTTGCTGGTTTCCTCGTACTGACCGGTGAAGGGATTTTTCACCTTTCCCGGCTCGTCCGTGAAGGCGTTGACCGCCCCCATGAAAAGGTTGTCGCTGATGTTGTCAATGTGGCCTCGGAACCTGAGCCACGGCCCGGCCATGGAGATGTGGTCGGTGGTGCATTTCCCTTTGGCCTTGAGGAGCACGGGAATGTCCTCGAAATCCCTCCCGTCCCAGGGG
>JAFGWO010000218.1 GCA_016937135.1 Pseudomonadota bacterium | reverse complement strand
TGGAAAAGGGGGAGTTGACCCCCGTCCCTCAGGACCACGACCGGGCCACCTACGCGCCTGTTCTCGTCCGGGAAGACGGTCTGATCGACTGGGGCATGGAGGCGGCACAGATAGCCAACCGCGTTCGGGGATTCACCCCCTGGCCCGGGACCTACTCCACCCTTCGCGGGAAAAGGATGCTCATCACTTCCGCCAGGGCCCTGTCCTCGACGGTCCAGGGAAGTCCCGGCGAGATCATCGGAGCCCGGGAAGGAGGGCTGGACGTTTTCTGCGGGAAGGACCTCCTTCGGATCCTCACAATCAAACCGGAAGGGAAAAGGGAGATGACGGCCCCGGAGTTTCTCGCAGGGTGGCATCTGACCCGCGGAGACCGGTTCGGTGGATAGGACCCCCGCGAAATCCTCCAAAAGGATCTTCATCGGTCTGCTCTTCGCCCTTGAGGCGATCGCCGTCCTTGTCCTGTCTCTCTTCTGGATCCTCCCCTCCCTGGGCTACCGGTTCTTCGGCACGGAGTTTTCCTCCTTCATGGGGTGGGCCCTTGGGGGACTCCTCATCATCATCACCCTGGGCATCCTGACCCTTGCTGGCATCATCATACGCGGGAAGGAGATCCCGGGAGCCAGGAAGCTCCGGGGAATCCTCATCCGGTTTTTCCTCCCCGTGATCACGGTCCTCGGGAGCATTCTCGGGATTTCCAGGGACGCGGTCCGCAGGTCCTTCATCGAGATCAACAATGAGCTCGTAAAATCCGGGGGATTCAAGGCCCCGCCGAAACGGATCCTGGTCCTGATGCCCCACTGCATCCAGAAGGATGACTGCCCCTACCGCATCACCGTCAATGTCCGGAACTGCCGCCAGTGCGGCCGGTGCGACTTCTCCCGGCTCACGGAACTCGCGGACCGGATCGGGGTCGAGATGACCGTAGCCACAGGGGGGACCCTTGCCCGGAGGGTGATCGAGGAGACCCGCCCGGAACTCATCGTTGCCGTGGCCTGCGAAAGGGATCTTTCCAGCGGAATCGTGGAAACCTATCCGATCCCGGTGATCGGGGTCCTCATTGACCGACCCGAGGGGCCGTGCTTCAATACGCGGGTCAGTGTCGACAGCGTTGAGAAGGCCATCGGCGCTTTTCTGCTCCGGGAGCGACCCTCCGATGAAAGGGAAAATTCAGAGACCCCTGCCCCGTGAGGGGCCAAGGGAAGCGGCCTGGCATATCCTCATCGAATGGGAAAAAGGTGAGGAATCCCTGGAGGCCCTTCGGGAAAAATCCTTCACCCGCTCGACCCTCACCCGCAGGGACAAGGGCCTTGTCACCGAACTCACCCAGGGCGTCGTCCGGCATCGCCTTTTTTTGGAGCACAACCTCAAGGGACGTTTGACCAGACCTGATGCGGCCCTTCCTGAGCCGGTTCGCCAGGCCCTTTTCCTGGGTCTCTACCAGCTCTTCCTTCTGGACCGGATCCCCTCCCATTCCGCCGTCGATGAAAGCGTCCGCCTGGTAAAAAACACCCCCTACGCCGGTTTTTCCGGCCTCGTCAACGCCCTTTTAAGGAGAGCGGCCTCATCCGGGCCCGTCCCCCTTCCCGATTTCGAGAAGGACCCGATCCTTCATATCGAGGTTTCCACCTCGTTTCCCCGCTGGATGGTCGAACGGCTCGCCGCCCAGGAAGGCATCGATGAGACCCGCGGGATCCTGGAGGCCCTGAACCGGAAACCGCCCCTGACGCTCCGGGTCAATACCCTTATGACCAGCCGCCAGGCCCTGCTCGAGGAACTGGAATCGGCGGGGATCCGGGCCGTCCCCGGGGCTCTTTGCGATACCGCCATCCTTGTCCAGGGGGGATGGTCCCCCCTGGATCTTCCCCCTTTCCTGGATGGGCGGTGCGCCGTTCAGGACGAAGGAGCCCAGATTATCGCCCCCCTTTGCGATCCCCGCCCCGGCCAACGCATCCTGGACGCGTGCGCCGCCCCGGGGGGCAAGACCGGCCATCTGGCCCAGATCACCGGAAACAGGGCCTTCATAGCCGCGGTTGACCGGAAGATTTCGAGAGTTCGCCTGATGGCCGAGGGGCTGGCCAGACTCAGGGTCCAAAAAGTGGCCCTTCTGGCCGCCGAGATGTCCCGGGAAGGCGCCCCCTTTCCTCCCGGTTCCTTTCAGCGGATCCTTCTTGACGCCCCCTGCAGCGGCACCGGGATTTTAAGACGCCACCCCGAGGGCAAATGGAACAAGGACCCCTTTTCCATCCCGGGCCTTGTCGCCGGACAGCTTGCCCTTCTCTCTTCGTGCGCGGCCCTTCTGATCCGTGGAGGTTTTCTCCTTTACAGCACCTGCTCCCTTTTCCGGGAGGAAAATGAGGAGGTGATCGGCGAGTTCCTTGGCGAAACACGCGGCTTTAAGAGACAGGATCTGCGGGCCCTCTTCCCGGACCTTCCCCCGGGCCTGTTTTCGTCGGAAGGGGACCTTCGCCTCTGGCCCCATCGTCATCACTGCGACGGGTTCTACGCCTGCCTGATGAAAAAAGCCTGAGGTCATTTTTCCTTTGCCTTCATCTCTTTTTTACGGGAGGCTTGTTTTTGTTTTCAGTTCAGCTGAATATGATAGGGCCGCGAAAACTTAGATCCGGGACTTTTCGCTTTACGGATCCAGGACGTGTAATGCCGGTCATGGATCCGGCCGCCCCGCGCGGGGCGCGGTGAAGCCGGATCCTCAGGAGCAAAGGGAGGGATTTTTAAAGCATGACCCGCGTGGGTATAGTCGCGAAAATTTTCCTCCTTGCCGGAGGCATGATCCTGGCGGCGGTCCTGTCAGCCTGGGTGGTTTTCGCCTTCCTGACGCGGGGGGGGGAAGTCACGGTCCCGGATTTTACGGGTATGGAGCTAAAGGCGGCCCTCGAGCGCGCCAGCCGGGAAAAGCTGGGCGTCAGGATCTCGGGAACGGGGTTCGACGTTGGCGTCCCTCCCGGACATGTCATTTCCCAGGACCCGGGGCCGGGGATCCGCACACGGAAAAACCGCATTGTTCACGTCATCGTCAGCCAGGGGACAAGGACTGTCTTCGTCCCGGACCTCGCGGGCCGCAATCTTCGCAACGCGGAGCTCGTCCTCGTGCAGGCGGGCCTCAGCCTGGGACGGACGGCCCGGTCCTTCCATCCGGACATCCCCCGGGGGGATGTAATCGCCCAGTTTCCATCCCCGGATCTTTTCGTACCGCGCGATACGGCCGTCAACCTTCTCCTCAGCGAGGGGCCCCGGCCGGCCACCTATCTTCTCCCCGACCTGACCGATCTTCCCATGGGAACGGTCCTGGACATCCTCAGAGGGTGGAAGCTCGCCCCCGGCCGGGTGGAGGAGATGGCATCAGCGGCGCTCCCGCCCGGGACAGTCATGGCTTTAAACCCCCCTCCCGGAAGTCCTGTAACCGAGGGCCAAAGCATCCACCTAACGGTGTCGAAAATGCCGGAAGCATCAGAGGACGGAAGGCTTTTCCTTTTCCAGCACTCCATCCCTCCCGGCCTCCTCGAACGAACCCTGACCATCGTCCTTCAGACCGATGAAGGGCCCCGGACCCTCTGGGAGAACGTCGTGGAACCGGGAACCTCCGTCACCCTCCCCCTCACCATCCCCGGTCCGGGCACCCTGATGGTGTATCTGGACGGGACCCTCGTGGAGGAAAAGGAGATGGGGGATTAATTATGACAGGATCGCAAAAAGTCCGATCCGGGACTTTTTGCGAAACGGAAAGGGAAAAACGTCGTTTTCCCTTTCCTCACGGTAGCTACTGATAATCGCTAAAGGTCTTTTGGTCCTTTAGCTCTACGAAAAACGAAAAGTGGGATTTTCGTTTTTCTCACGGATAATTGATAATGTCGGATCAATTATCCGGGCGCCCCTTCCAGGCGCAGTCCCTGGCCCCCAATCCGGGCGCCCCGCACGGGGCGCATTGATGACTTTTTGCGAAGTCATCAATCATTCACATTGAAAGATTTCTGAGGCGAGGCAATGATGAATCTTGACCCGAACCGCGTCCTTATCGCTCCTTCCCTCCTTTCCGCCGATTTTTCCAGGCTTTGCGACGAAATCGCCGCCGTGGAGGAAGCGGGGGCCGACATCCTCCACCTGGACATCATGGACGGGCACTTCGTCCCCAATATCACCTTTGGTCCCCCGGTGATCGCCAAACTCCGCGGCTGTACGAACCTCCCCTTCGACGCGCACCTCATGATCGAAAACCCCGACCAGTTCGTCGGCGCCTTCGTGGATGCCGGGGTCAACATGATCAGCGTCCACCTCGAGGCGCAGGTCCACCTTCAGCGCTCCCTGGCCCTCATCCGGGAAAAGGGGGCCCTTGCCGGGGTTGTCCTTAATCCCGCCACTCCCCCTTACGGGTTAAAATACATCCTCGACGACGTGGATTTTATTCTGCTCATGAGCGTCAACCCGGGATTCGGGGGCCAGGCCTTCATACCCTCCGTCATGGACAAGGTGCGGGAATTGTCCGCCATGCTCCGGCACGGCGGCAAAAGGATCCCCATCGAGATAGACGGCGGGGTCGGCCCCGGCAACGCGGCCGAGGTGGTGTCCGCGGGGGCAACCATCCTCGTGGCCGGATCCGCCATCTTCAATCATCCGCCCTACCGGAATGTCATCGACCGGATGAAGGAGGAGGGGAAAATGGCCCAGGGCGGTTTCGCCTATGCCTGAAAAAAAGAGGAGATAACAAGGGAACAAAAAGGGAAAATGATTTTTTCCCCTGCGCGGCCCTTTTCCCTGTAGTTCGTCCCCCATTCACTCCCCGCTTCTTCACAGCGCTTCCACCGCAAAAACATCAGCCTTCCGCATTGGGGCCTGGCCTTTTTGCCAACTTCACCGCGGGCTCTTAGCTCAGCCCTCTGAACTCTGTCTCTGAACTCTTTCTCTGGACTCTGGACTCTGAACTCTGAACTGTACTATTCTTTTCCAATGCGCCTTGGCGACTTCGAATTCAACCTCCGGGAACTGGCCGGATCCATGGGGGATTTTGGTACCCTCTTCCCCCTGGCCATCGGGTACATTGCGGTCTGCGGCATGGACCCTGCCGGCCTTCTCGTCATGATGGGCCTTGCCAATATCGCCACGGGGATGGTCTACCGCCTTCCCATGCCCATCGAACCCATGAAGGTCCTCGCCGTCATGGCCATTGCCCAGGTGTGGTCCCCTGCCATGATCTACGCTTCCGCCTTCGCCATGGGCATCATCTGGGTGTTCATCGCCCTGACGGGGGCCATGCGGATCATGACCCGAATCACGCCCAGGTCCGTCGTGCGGGGGATCCAGGTCTCCCTGGGGATCCTCCTGGGGCTGCAGTCCCTGAAAATGATCCACCCCCAATGGCTTCTAGGGGCCCTGTCCATCGCCGTGGTCCTCCTTTTCCGGAAAAGCCGATACTTTCCCGCGGCCCTTCTCCTCATGGCTATGGGCGTGGGGATCATGGCCTTCAAGGGTGATTTTTCGGGGGTAAAAGGGATAGGTCTCGCCCTTCCGGGGGTGTCGTTATTCCCCCCGGGCCACGTCTGGGAAAGCCTCGTGCGGGCCGGGTTTGCCCAGGTGCCCCTCACCGTCACCAACGCCGTGATCGCCACATCGGCGCTCATTTCACAGTACTGGCCCGACAAACCGGTGTCCGAACACAAGCTGGCCCTGAACATGGGGATCATGAACCTCACCGTCCCCTTCTTCGGAGGCATGCCGCTGTGCCATGGGGCGGGAGGTCTCGCCGCCCAGTACTACTTCGGGGCCCGCACCGGGGGAGCCAACATCATCGAGGGGCTCATCGAAATTTTCATGGGGATCTTTCTGGCAGGTTCCATCGCGACTCTCCTGGCCGTCTTTCCCGAAGCCATCATCGGGGCCATGATGCTGATGGTGGGCATTGAGATGGTGAAATTCGCCCGGGACCTTTCCGGGTGGCCGCACATCGCCCCGGCGGCGGCAACCGTGATCGTGTCCGTCGGGACGAACATGGCCCTGGGCTTTGCGGCAGGCCTGGCGGTCCATCATATGCACCGGTTTTTTTCAGAAAGGAAGAAAGTCAATTGATCGAGCTGCTGCGAAACAGGCGGAGCGTGCGTGACTTCTCCCCCAGGAGCATCGAGGAAGAAAAGCTCCAGATCCTCCGGGAAGCCCTTGTCCGGTCCCCGTCTTCAAGGTCCCTGAACCCATGGGAATTCATCCTCGTTACCGACAGGGGGATCCTGGCCGACCTTGCCCTTTGCAAACCCCACGGGGCGTCCTTCCTGGCCGGCGCCCCCCTCGGGGCCGTCATCCTCGGGGATACCATGAGATCCGATACCTGCATTGAGGACTGCTCCATCGCCGCGATCACCCTGCAATACGCCGCCCAGTCCCTTGGCCTTTCCAGCTGCTGGTGCCAGGTGCGCCTGCGATCCTTTTCAGAAGGGACGCCTTCGGAGGAATATGTCCGGCGGCTCCTGGATATCCCTGATCACTTCCTTGTGGAATGCATCATCGCGGTGGGCTACGCCGCCTCAAGGGAAAGACCTCACGGGGTCACCGAGCTCGACTGGACAAAGATCCGCGGCTAGTGGTCCTCCTCCACGCAGATGGCCTTCCGGGAAATATTTATCCCCGTCAGGATGATCAAAAGGGCGACAAGGGCCGCGAGGCAGACGAGAAGGCCGACAGCCAGGACGTGGTAGAACCCCGGACCGCTTTCCTCCCCCATGATCAGGGTCGCTATGGTCATGGCGGCCACCGGGAAGGAATAGGCCCACCAGGAAAGGTAGAATTTCAGACGGACAAAATACTTGGCCTGGAAGAGGATCAGGACGAAGAAGAACAGGGCGATTCCGTACATGACCCGGCCGAAATCCCCTGTGCTTCCCGTCAGCTTGTACCAGGAGATGAGGGCCACGGCCGGGGGCGCGATGAGGATGAAAAGGGTCGGGATGAAGCGCTCGGGAAGGCTCCCGTGGAAGAGGAGCCGATAGAAGATGATGCTCATCAGAACGGGCCAGAAGAACAATCCCAGGCTGAAAAAGAACCAGGAAACATCGATGGGGGCATGGCTTACCCCGGCGACGGGCACGAGGATGTTCCCGACCACCGGGATGAACCAGGCCGGGTTGAGGTGCTTGATGTCGTACCTGGTGTGATGGACCCACGAGGAGACGACATAAAGGGTCAGGAAAAAATGCCCCGCCGTCCCCAAAACCCAGGTCCAGAAGGAGAGGGAGGGGCTGATCTGCAGAAAGGCGATGGACGTGAGGATAAGCCCTATGGTGATAGTAGGCATGAAGGATATCTTCTGGGGGTGGGCCACCTCGTCCAGGACCGACCGGGGATACCGGACGGCCTTTGCCAGATAAAGGGAGGCGATCGCCAGGGACACCACCGCCGTCAGGGCCAGGACATAAGGACTCACATGGAGCTTCAGATGCAGGATCTCTTCGGCCCTGCTCACGGCGATGGCAAAACCGAACATGCCCATTACAACACCGAACCACGAGATGCCGAAATTCTTGAGACGGGAAGGCTTGTGATCCAAGGCGATCTCCTTTTCGGGCGTCATAGCGCCCCGTTTCCCATGGGTGTAACTTCCCATACAGACTGCCGATTATTCGGAAGGAAAACCGGCCCCTTAATTTTTGCGTAATTTAGCATATTCTAATAAATTATCAAGGGTCTCTCGATTCTTTTTCGGTCATGATGTCCGGGCAAGGCAGGAAAGGGGTGGAGAGGTGATACCGGTTTGTGGTAACTTTTCAGAAAATTTCCGGCCCATTGCCGCCGGGGGAGGATCCCGTTTTGGAAAAAGAGAGAGACATGGTGGAGCCGGAGCGGGTCGCTGTCCCGGGGCTTGATCAGGTGATCGGGCGGAAATTCCCGGTTCTAGACGACGGTTTCGTCCGGTTGATCGATTACATGGGGTCCGACGAATCCATCGTCCAGGCCGCCCGGGTCTCCTACGGAAAGGGAACCAGAACCGTCAGCGACGACCGCTCCCTGATCCGCTATCTTATGAGGAACCGGCACACCTCCCCCTTCGAGATGTGCGAGGTAAAGCTGCACATCCGGATTCCGATGGATCTCTGGCGCCAGTGGATCCGTCACCGGACAGCCAGCGTCAACGAGTATTCCACCCGGTATTCCATCGCCATCGACAGCGCAAAGAAAACCCTTCCGGGACAATGGCGCCTCCAGTCCGAAGTCAACCGGCAGGGCAGCGGGGAGGCCCTGGACATGGACCTCGGGGAGGGGTTGAGCCGCAGGGAAGCCGAGCTTCAGGCCCTGGCCCGGGAGGTCTATCGGGAGAGGATCGAACTCGGGGTGGCCAGGGAGCAGGCCAGAAAGGACCTGCCCCTTTGCACCTACACCGAGGCCTACTGGAAGATCGATCTGCACAACCTCCTGCATTTCCTCGCCTTGAGGATGGATGAGAAGGCCCAGCTGGAGATCCGGGAATATGCCACCGCCATCGCCGGCGAGATCGTCCGAAGGTGGGTGCCTCTGACCTGGGAAGCCTTTCTGGATTACGGCCTCGGCGCCATGACCCTCTCGCGGATTGAGATCGAGGTGATCGCCCTCATGAGCGAGGGGAAAAAAGAAGAGGCCGTTTCCCGGCTTTTCACGTCGGGGCTCCTTTCCGAAAGGGACGGGGAAATCAAGGAAGGCCGGGAGGCGGGGGAGCTGGCCGAAAAGCTGGCGCGCCTCGGGTTGAGGAAGCCATGGGGGAAAGAGTAAGGGGGTATGGGCGTGATGCGTGAAAAAACCTTGAAGCGGGAAACCGGCGTCACCCAGTGCCGCTCATCGTCTCCCTTTGGCCGTGCCAGGTTGTCTTCATGAAGATCCTTGATCTGTTCTGGCTGTTCTTTATCGTTATGGCCTTCGCCCCCCTTATCCAGAGGCGGGCCCTCGAGGCCAAAAGGCTCGCGTCCCTGCGCAGGATCGAGGCCGAGCGGGGCAGCCGCGTCATCGCCCTCATCCACCGCCAGGAGACCCTGAGCCTCTTCGGATTCCCCCTGATGCGCTACATCGACATCCAGGACTCCGAGGAAATCATCCGGGCCATCAAGCTGACCGATGAATCCATCCCCATCGATATCATCCTGCACACCCCCGGGGGCCTCGTCCTCGCCTCGGAGCAGGTAGCCCGGGCCCTCCTCCGGCATCCCGCAAAGGTGACGGTCTTCATACCCCATTACGCCATGTCCGGCGGCACCCTAGTGGCCCTGGCCGCGGACGAGATCTTCATGGATGAAAACGCGGTCATCGGGCCGGTGGATCCCCAGATAGGGGATTTCCCGGCCGTTTCGATCATCAAGGCCGTGGAGAGCAAACCGATTGAAAAGGTGGAGGATGAAACCCTTATCCTTGCCGACGTCAGCCGCAAGGCCATCCGGCAGGTCCAGAAATGCGTGGAAAGTATTCTGATGGAAAAAATGCCGGCCGCCCAGGCGCGCAGGCTCGCCCGGGTCCTGTCAGGGGGGAAATGGACCCATGATTACCCGATCCCGTGCGAGGAAGCCAGGGAGCTGGGTCTTTCCGTAAACAGCGAGATCCCGAAGGAGATCTTCCGCTTCATGACCCTGTTCCCCCAGCCGGCGTCCCGCCGTCCTTCGGTCCAGTACATCCCCCTGCCCTACCGCGAGGCCCCCAAGGCGGGGGATTAAAACAAACCCCCTCCCGGGGGGCGACCCCTGGTTCTTCCAAAAATTTTTCGGGCGACCCTCACTCTTTGCCGGAGCCTGCCCGGATCTGCGCGATCAGGGTCCTGGCGCTATGGCCCTCCGGGGAATCTCCCACTATTCGGATGAAATCCTCCAGGGCCCTGATGGCCCCTTCCGGGTCCTTGAGGTCAAAAAAAAGGACGATCCCCAGGTTCAGACGGCATTGAGGGTGGTCCGGCGAAAGGGAAGCTGCCTGCCGGAAGCACTCCGACGCCTTTTCCGGATCGCCGTTTCTCCGGTGCATGATGCCGAGGTCGGTGAGCACATCCGGGTTTCCGGGCGAAAGGGCAAGGGCTCTCGAGTAAGCCTCGATGGCCTCCGGATACCGGTTGTCGTCAAAATAGGTATTGCCAAGCTGAATCAGAAGCCTGACCTCATCGGGTTTTTTCTGCAGCTGGCGTTTGATTTCCCGGATTTTAAGGGAGTAATCGGGTCCCCTGTTAAACGGGGGTTCGGGCTCCCCGACCAGGGACGGCATCGGGAGAGGCGGCCCTTCCGGACCGAAAAAACTCGGCAAAAGGATCCCTGCCATCAGGCCGAAGAAAAGGGCCGCGCCCACAACAAGGATAATTCCTTTTTTTTCCATCCGCAGGCCCCCGGATCCCGGAATCCTTTCTTTAAAGATACCTTTTAACCTGGTCCTCAAGCTCGCTGTAGCTGTGATACCCCAGCATCTTCCCGACCAGCCTCCCTTCCCTGTTGATGATGAAAAGGGTAGGAAGGCTCGTCACGCCGCCAAAAACCTTCAAGGTTTTTTCATCTCCTAATAGGATCCTGTAGGGAATGCCCCATTCCTGAACCAGATAACCCAGGGTTTTTGGCTCCGTCTGGTCAAGGGAAACACCCAGGACCACCAGACCGTCGTCGGAATATTCCCTGGAAAGCTTCGACAGGACGGGCACCATATCCCTGCACGGGGCGCACCAGCTCGCCCAGAAATCGATGAGGACCACCTTGCCGTCGTGGTCGGAAAGGCGAACGGTGGATCCGTCCAGGGCAGGGAAGGCAAAATCCGCCCCCCCGGTGGAAGCGCCGCCCCCTCCGCCCGAACAGGATGAGATGAAAACCAGCGCCATGGCGATGGCAAGGAGACGTCTCAATGGGCACTTTCCTTTCGGAGAAAAATTCCTGTTTTTTGACAATCTATTAATTTCAGCAATAGTTATGCCAACACTAACTCCTCCTGAAACAACGGTTTTTCCAGAAAAAGGACATCCCGTCGATTCTCGTTTGCGCAAAAAATACCCGCAATCCCGGGAAATGTGCGCAAATTCCACCGGCGTTGAAACCTCCTGAAGTCACGTTTTTTTCAGCGAAGATCGTAGATGCTTGTCTTTTTTCCTGTTACGAAGAGAGGGAAAGCGGTAATCTGGGGCCCAATGGAATGGGTCTTCATCCTCGCTTCCTATCTCCTCGGGTGCCTTCCGACCGGCGTTCTGGTCGCGAGGGCCATGGGCGGATCGGACCCGCGTCTTGCCGGATCCGGAAACATCGGCACGACCAATGTATTGAGAACCCTCGGGAAAAAAGCGGCAATTATCACCCTCCTGGGAGATCTGGGAAAAGGCCTGATCCCGGTCCTTGCCGCCCGGGCCTTTTTTGCGGATGCCTCTCTTGTCCCGTATTTCGCCGCCGGCGCCGCGATCCTCGGGCACGACTTTTCCTTTCTCCTCGGCTTCAAGGGCGGAAAGGGGGTGGCGACGACCTTCGGGACCCTCCTGGCCCTGAGCCTGCCAATCGCCCTCCTGTGCCTCGCCACCTGGCTCGCTGCCGTGTTCCTGACCCGCTATTCCTCCGCCGGGGCCCTTTCGGCAGCTGCCGCGTGCCCTCTCTTCTCCCTGTTCCTTGGAGGCCCCGCAAGGATGACCCTCTTTTGCGGCGCCGCAGCCGCCCTCCTCTGGATCCAGCACAGGAAAAATTTGATCCGGATCATGGATGGAACGGAAAACCGGCTCCAGAAACCGGGCTCCATGTGAGAGATTGAACAGCCGGCCCTAAAGTTTGTCGATCCTGGCCTGATCCCTCCTCCGGGATTTCGCCAGTTTCCGCCCGGTCTGCCCCCTCCCGGGAAGCTCTGCCTCCTGGTCCTCTTCCCCCTTGAAGCTGCGGTACATCTCCTCGAGAACCTTGTCCCAGAAAAGCCCGGGGGAGACCGCGGTCACCTCCGAACGGCCGGCCGCGTCGGTCAATTCCCGATCCGCGCTTACGAGGACATCCGCGGCGCCATCCTTGAGGGCCTCCAGAATCAACCGGTCCGCACTGCTTCCCCTGGGGGAAAACCGTACCGTGATCCCTGTCTGCCTGCTTTGCGACCCCCCCAGGCGGGATGCCTCGGCGCCATCGAAAATCACCTCGATCCGGTGCCTTTTCCCCCGCCTGTAGACGGACAGCTCCCGGATCAGGCTTTCCCTTGCCTCCTCCATATCGATCCGTTCGAGCCTCTGAAGCTCGGGGATTTTCCGTATCAGGTTATAGCCATCGATGAGGATCCGCATCCTTTAGTAAACCGCCTCCCCCCCAAAGGTCCTGCCCATCAACCGGACAGGGCTGAAAAGCTTCCCCGGCAAAAAATCCGACAACCTCACTCTGTACACGAAGCACGAATAACTGTACACTCTCCCACCAAATGAGCCTCATATGGAGAAAGGTTGCCTTTCTGCTTTTGACGGTTAGCCTTTGTCTGTCAATGGCAGATGTCGGCTACAGCTCACCTGTCCTTCCCCTGAATCCCGGAAGCACCTGGACCTATCGGGACCAGGAAGGGAAACTTGAGACCCTGGTTGTCAAAGGCACAAGGAACATCAAGGGGGTCCCCCTTATTGAAGCGTCCTATGGCAACCAGCCTCTCTTCTTTTTCATCCTGTCCGAAGAGGGTCTCTTCCGGCTCAACACAACTCCCGGCAGCGATGTCTTTCCGCGCGGGGAACTGATCCTTATTGCCCAGAAACCCCTCGAACCCGGGCGTACGTGGCAATCCTCCTGGTCCGACCCGCCCCTCTTTTTCGAGGTCCTTTCCCGCGGCCCGGTCACAGTGCCGGCGGGGACCTTCCGGGATGCCATCAAGATCGGGTTCCGGCCCGCTACAGACCCTATCTACTCCGGGTTTATCTGGCTCCACCCCGGTGTGGGGATTGTCGCCCAGGAGCGGAGCAACGACCGGTCCGAACTCATCACCTATTCCCTTTCCGATCTTCTGCCCCCGGCCGAGTCGGACATACCCGCTTCCAGGCTGGCCTCCATTTTCCAGGTTGTCCAGACCGATAGAAGCGGCCCCCCCCCGGACCTCCCCGCCCCCAGGAAAATTTTAGGCTGGATGCGCCAGTCGGGAGTCCCCTTCGGTTTTTTCATTCTTCTGCTGGTCCTGTTCGCCACCGTGATCTACCTCATCATCCGTTCGGGAAGGAGGGAAATCGACCTCGCCCAGGACAAGGCTGTTACGGAAGGGGAACTGACCCTTTGTTCGGCCATGGTCCGGGACGGCCTTTTTGAAGAAGCCGGGGAGATCCTTTCCCGCCTCTCGGAGGATCACCCGCAATGGCCCGACATCGCCGCCCTTCTGGGAAAAACCTATCTTTACACAGGCAATCTCGAGGAGGCGCGCCTCGAATTAAAAAGGGCTTTAACCCTGAACCCGAACATGCCTTCCGTGCGTCTTGACCTTGCCTGCGTCTATCTCCGGATGGAGGACCCTGCGAGGGCGCTGACCGAAACGGACACCATTCTTGCCGGGGACAACCGGTACGCGGATGCGTTCTTCTGCCGCGGCCAGGCCCTGGAGGCCATGGGAAAAGAAGACCTGGCTGTCAAGGCCTATCAGGAAGCCCTTTCCATTAATCCCCGCTTCCGGAAAGCGCAGGAAAAGCTGGAAAACCTCCACAAGGATCACGAGGGAAAAACCCCGCCTTAGCCTGGCCCTGACCTGACCGGAATCCCAGCCTTACTTGCCGCCAACCATCAGGAACCGGGCCAGGGAAATAGATCTTTCCTTCGCCGGCTCAGGACGGGAAACCGCTCCCGGGTCCTTTCCACCTCAAGGGGCTCCACGGTCACGGAGAGGACGCCTTCCTCCCTTCCAAGGACCCCGCGGATCTCCCCGGACGGCCCGGCGACCATGCTGCCTCCTCCGATGGCAACCCCTTTTGCGTCCTTGCCGCAGGAGTTGCAGCCGGCCACGAAGAACTGGTTTTCCATGGCCCGCACCTTGACAAGATCGGAAAAATGCCCCAGCCGTTCCAGGGGCCAATAGGCCGACACGGCCATGAGCCGCGCCCCCTGATCGGCAAGCCGCCTCCCCATTTCGGGAAAGCGGAGGTCAAAGCAGATGGCAAGGCCCACATTCATATCTTCCCGCGACAGAACGACCGTGTGATCTCCCGGCACAAAGAAATCCTCCTCCCCCGCGGGCGGGAAAAGATGGATCTTGTCGTAGGCACCTGAGACATTGCCCTTTTCATCGAGAAAAACCATGGTGTTCGCGATCCCGCCGGAAACCGCGGCGGGGAGAGACCCGGTCAGGCAGGACCGAAAAAGACGCGCGGCATCGGCCATCCATCCAATGATTTCGGCGGCCCGGCTCGCAGCAGCGGCCAGACCCGGATAGTGAAATCCGCAGGGAAACATCTCCGGAAGCAGGATCAGGCTCCCCTTTTCAGGCCGGGTGCGGTCAAGAAGATCCCTGGCCAGGCCGAGGTTGGCTTCCGGCTCACCCGGGATCACACCCCACTGCACCAGATGAAGGTCCATCACAGGCCACCCCGATCCTTCCCCCCCTTGACGGGGATTGCTGAAAAGGTTCTTCTCCCTTTTAAAGACGACGGCCGGATTTTAGCACAGGGAGGGGAAAGGGTGGAGCTCCACCTTCCCGAAACCATTTGAGGGGACCCGGAAACCCCGGCCACGGGATCAAAGTGCCTCTTAACTCAAAAGAAAAAATCTGATAGGAATAGTTAGCATCCGGACCAGATCCAGCCGGACGTCGGATTCCCTGACGGGTTACGACACTCCTGGAGGAAAACCGTGATCGTCGAATGCGAAAAATGCCATACCAAATACCGGATCCCCGATGAGAAAGTCAGGGGCAAGGGTGTAAAGGTGCGCTGCGCCAAGTGTCACCATACCTTCACCGTTT